>JAHEEB010000111.1:0-2368 GCA_024640925.1 Bacteroidota bacterium
AAATTACCCTGATAAGTATAAAGAAATCAGAGATGATTATCAAAACGAAGGAATATCTGATATTCTGAAAAAAGTCTATGAAAAAAATAAAATCGTTGAATATAAACATACACTTGTACAGCATATTGATCCAATTTTTATGGATCCTATTCCTACAAATGTGTTAAGTATTCGTACTCATTTTTTTGCTCCCAGAAAGCATTTATTTGGCACATATTTCGATACTTATTGGTTTAATATGTCAGCCATTTGGATAATAACAGTGTTCTTATATTTTATCTTATATAAAGATATTTTTAAACGAACTCTAAATATTGGTGAAAAGCTGGGGAAAAAATAGATTTTTAAAAAGCTATATTTTTAATATATTTATACATAGAAAAATTTTATCGATTTATAGATAAGCTTATACCTGTGCCATGATTAAAAAATGCTTTTATATTTTACTAACCGTATGCATGTTAAATGCCTGTGGTTCATGCGGTAACCGGGGTTCATCATCTGACTTGGAAGTTCCTGACACCTTAATGTATTCTGATGCAATTATTCCTGATGATGAAATTAGTGGGTTCATAGATAATATGTCTTCCCCGGTTGAAATGGCCGCTCTTATAAAAAGTCTTGATGTTAAATTCTCTAATAAATATCTTGCTTCTACTGATAATGTTGAGGATTTTTCAACAGAGTACCAACAGGCATTAAACTTAGGGATTTATGGCCTTGATTTGGGTTATTTGAATATGTACAATAAAACAAATGCCGTTTTAGATTATATCAGTGCAATTAAAACTCTTGCTGATGGAATAAATGTAGGTCAATTCTTTGATTTTGCAACATTGAGAAGATTGTCTCAAAATGATCAGAATCTTGATTCTCTTATGTATATTTCTGTTCATAGTTTTAACCAGATGGACAGGTATCTTCGTAAAAATAAGAGGAGCAACCTGAGTGTTCTTATGATTACAGGAGTTTGGATTGAAGGTAATTACCTGGTTACTCAAGTATATAAAGAAGTTCCACATCCAGAGCTCAAAGAAAAAATAGGAGAACAAAAAATTGTTCTTGACAAACTTATGCTATTCCTTGAAGTTTTTAAAAATGATAAGCAATTGCAAGCAATTGCAAATGATCTAAAACCCTTAAAAGAACAATATAAAGATATTACAATCACTATTCAAAAGGGCGAACCACAAGCTATAGAAAAAGATGGTACTCTTGTTTTTATTCAGAATGATGTTAGTATTGTTAACATTACGGATGAACAAGTAAAAAGTATTATTGCTAAAACTGAAGAAGTACGTAACAAGTTAATCAGTAAATAACATGAGACAATTAATAAAAACCCTTTTCAGCACATTACTATTGGTCGGATTGACCTCTCCTCTATTCTCTCAAGATAATATGGAATTGGTCGGACAATGTGCAGCCAGTGCGGGTAATGTAACTTATTTAAAAGATTTCCCTGTAAAACTTGATGCAGGTACTCCCGGAGGTAAACCACCCTCAGCAAAATTTTCGCTGTTATTAAGCAAAAATACCAATTACAGGTTCACTATTTGTTCGGCTCCAGACTCCGAAGGAGAAGCAATGTTACAATTGTTCGAAATGAACAATTTAATTGGTAGTACTTATAATAGTACCACTGGTAAAGATTACCCTTCTTTCGATTTTAAATGCCAGGTAACAGGTGTATACCATATCTTTATATCGTTTAAAGATGGAAAAGCCGGGGATGCGGTTGGTATTCTGTCCTTTATAGAACGATTATAAAATCATTATAACACAAAAAAAGCTCAGAAAAATCTGAGCTTTTTTATTTTTATCGTGTTTCAATTTTATTGTTTCGACATTTCTTCAAACTTTTTAGCTCCATCCGGACATTTTTCTTTCATAGCTGAGAGCAAATCCTCTTCGGATACTTTACCATATTCAGCGGTTTTTTCTGCAATAGCTGCCATTTTGCTGGCTGCATCAAGCATTGTCATTGGATCTTCTTCTTTTATTACTGACATTGCTTCGCACATTTCATCGGCCATTTTACCAGCAGCAGCTTTATCAGAACCTTTACATGCACAGAACAACAGTGTAGTTCCAAAAATAACATAAACAATCTTTTTCATGGATTTTAAATTTTAATTAGTGATAATTATACTTATACAATATAGATCTTTTTTTTAAATTGATACCCCAATCAGGCTGGAAATAATTATTTTGACAATAATAAAACCAGCAAACTGCTGGTTTTCTTCTGTTAATCTATATTGTCATAATATCTTTTTCTTTCTGTTCTAAAACTTTGTCTACTTTTCCAATATATTTATCAGTCAATTCCTGAACTTTATGTTCAGCATCTTTTTCCAGATCCTCA
>JAHEEB010000111.1:2378-9112 GCA_024640925.1 Bacteroidota bacterium
ATCTTTCTTCATTTTCTTCAGGTATTCGTTTGTATCTCGTCTGGCTGTGCGAATGCTAACTCTGGTATTTTCACCAAAAACTTTAATTGTTTTTACTAAATCACGCCTACGTTCTTCTGTTAAAGGAGGAAAGTTTAATCTCACAACCTCACCATTATTCATAGGTGTAAGTCCAATATTTGCCGCTAAAATGGCTTTTTCAATAGCTTCTATCATCGTTTTATCCCAGGGCTGTATAGAAATTGTTCTTGGATCAGGAGTATTAATGTTTGAAACCTGGCTCAATGGTGTAACTGATCCATAATAATTTACAACAATACCATCCAGTAAGCCAGTAGAAGCTTTACCTGCTCTAACCCTGGAAAGCTCATCTTCAAGATGCAATATTGCTTTATGCATCTTTTCCTGTGTATCTTCCAATAATAATTGAACTTCTTCTTCCATTTATAAAAGGTTTAGTAGAATGAAACAAAAATAAAAAAAAATACCTGTAATCAACAAACTAGTTGAACAAATATCAAATTCTTACTGTTGGATAATTGTTCCTATATCATCTCCTTCAAGCACTTTTCGGAGGTTTCCACTAGTATTCATATCAAAAACAATAATTGGAATTTTATTTTCCTTGCACATGGTAAAGGACGTTAAATCCATTATTTTTAGTTCCTTAGAATATGCTTCATCAAAGGTAAGTGCCTTATATTTCACAGCATTTTTATCTTTTTCAGGATCAGATGTATAAACACCATCAACCCTGGTTCCTTTTAAAAGAACCTCAGCTTCTATTTCAACAGCCCTGAGAGATGCTGTTGTATCGGTTGTAAAATATGGATTTCCGGTTCCAAATACAAAAATTGCACATTCTCCTTCTGAGAATGCTTTCATTACAGCCCTTTTTGAGTATCTCACTCCAACAGGTGACATCTCTATTGAAGTAAAAACTGTCGCTTTACCTCCAAGTTTTTCAATTGTTCCTTGAAGAGCCAATCCATTTATTACAGTTGCGAGCATACCCATATAGTCGCCCTGTACCCGGTCAAAACCAGCCTTCATCCCGGTAACTCCCCGAAAAATGTTACCTCCTCCAATTACCAGTCCAACTTCAATACCCAAATCCAAAATATCTTTCACCTGTTTGGCATATTCTTCCAAACGATTCTCGTCAATTCCGTATGGTTTATCAGCCATAAGGGCTTCTCCGCTAAGCTTAAGCAAAATCCTCTTATATTTTAACATTGGTTTAGCTTTATCTTTTTGATTATTTTCAACGAATTTAACAGATTAATCTTAAACTTCACAAAAGAAAAATTTGTATTTTGTTAAGTATTACCATAAAAAAAGAGGATACAAACGATCCTCTTTTTTTATTTCTTAAAATATCTTTAGTTTATGCATTTAAAGTATAGCGTTTGAATGCTGTAACAGTAAGATCTTTATCTACAGCTTGAAGGAATTGTTTGATAGTGATTTTACTATCTTTTGTGTATTCCTGGTTCAACAATGTACTTTCTTTAAAGAACTTGTTCAGTTTACCTTCAGCTATTTTATCAAGCATATTTTCAGGTTTGCCTTCCTTACGTGCCTGTTCCCGGCCAATTTCTTTTTCTTGTTCTATAATTTTTGCAGGAACGTCATTCTTATCTATTGCAACGGGACTCATAGCAGCAATTTGCATGGCAACATCTTTACCTACTTCTATTTTCACTACTTTATTTAGTCCACAAAGAGTAGAAAGTTTATTGCCATGATGAATATATGCAACAACCTGAGGTGCACTGATACTTTCAAAATATGCAAGTTCAATTTTCTCACCAATTACACCAATTTGCTCAACAATAAGATCTGCAATAGCCTTTCCGTTGAGTGACTGTTTCTTTAAAGCGTCTAAATCAGCTGGTTTTGTTTCCAGTGCTTTATCAAGAATTGATGTGGCAAACTTCACAAAATCAACATTTTTAGCCACGAAATCAGTTTCACAATTTAAAGCAATTATAGCACCATAGGTTCCTTCGGCATTAACTTTAGCAAGTGAAACCCCTTCACTGGCTTCTCTATCGGCTCTTTTATTTGCAATGGCCTGACCTTTCTTACGGATGATTTCAATTGCTTTTTCCATCTCACCGCCAGCTTCTTCAAGGGCTTTTTTACAATCCATCATACCTGCCCCTGTTATACCTCTTAATTTGCTGACATCAGCAGCAGTAATTTGTGCCATTTTATCAAGGTGTTTGTTAATTTTATTCTTCTACCTCAGTTTCCAAATCAGTATCGTCGACAGTAAGTTCGTCATCTTCATCTTCTGCATCTTCAAGATCTTCATCTTCTTCTTCAACCTCTTCTTCGACTTCTTCGACTTCTTCGACTACAACCGCTTTTTTAGCAGGTGATTTTTTTGCTCCTGCCTTCTTATCATCTTTTTCTTTTTTCTCTTTTTCCTTTACTACGCCTTCTTTTTCGCGTTCAAGTTTTCTTTCTTCCAAGCCTTCATTTATTGCTTTACATATTACATCGATAATGAGTGATATCGATTTAGAAGCATCGTCATTTGCAGGAATTGGAAAATCGATCAGGTTAGGATCCGAATTTGTATCCACAATACCAAAAACAGGAATATTTAATCTGTTTGCCTCACGTACTGCAATATGTTCTTTCGATATGTCGACAATAAACATAGCTGCAGGTAAACGTGTAAGATCTGATATACTCCCAAGGTTCTTTTCAAGCTTTGCACGTTGACGTTCAATTTGTAAACGTTCACGTTTTGACATATTTTCAAAAGTACCATCGGTAGCCATCTTGTCTATCGATGACATTTTTTTAACAGCCTTTCGTATTGTTGGAAAATTTGTAAGCATACCGCCAGGCCAACGTTCTGTAACATATGGCATACCAATAGTGTTTACCTTTTCAGCTACTATGTCCTTTGCTTGTTTTTTTGTGGCTACAAAAAGAATTTTTCTTCCCGACTTAGCTATCTGCTTAAGAGCATTTGCAGCTTCGTCAAGTTTAACTATGGTTTTTTGAAGGTCAATAATGTGAATACCATTGCGCTCCATAAAAATATATGGGGCCATATGTGGATTCCACTTTCTTCTGAGGTGACCAAAATGTACACCTGCATCGAGTAAATCATTAAAATTTGTTCTAGGCATAATATGTTATTGTTTACATTCGTCTAAAATCAATCCTGAAGTAGTTCCAATACTTCGAAAGTCTCCAGGATTTGGATACTAAACAACCTGTTAGTTCGATACTAACGTTTACTAAACTGAAATCTTTTTCTTGCTTTGGGTTGTCCTGGTTTCTTACGTTCTACTTCTCTTGGATCACGTGTAAGAAACTTGTTGGATTTAAGTATGGCTTTATTACTTTCAGCATCAATTTCAACAAGTGCCCGGGAAATTGCCAGGCGTAAAGCTTCTGCCTGACCTCTGATGCCACCGCCATCAAGATTTACATGAATATCGTACTTACCAAGATTTTCGGTAAGCTGTAAAGGTTGATTTACTATATATTGTAACTGTTCCAGCGGAAAGTATACTTTGTAATCACGATCATTAACCACAATATTACCTTTACCCTCTTTAATATGTATGCGGGCAATTGCCGACTTTCTTCTTCCAATAGTATTAACTACTTCCATGACTATTATTTAATACTGTTTAAGTTTAATTCTTTTGGTTGTTGTGCTTCATGTGGGTGTTGTGAACCAACATATACATGAAGATTTTTAATAATAGCATCAGCAAGTTTATTTTTTGGGAGCATACCTGCAACTGCCATTTCAATAACCCTCTCAGGGTGCTTTTTTAAAAGATCTTCAGGAGATGCAAAACGCTGTCCTCCAGGATAACCAGTATAGCGAACATATTGTTTATCTGACAATTTGCTCCCTGTAAGCCTTACTTTTTCAGCGTTTATAATTATTACATTATCTCCACAATCTACATGTGGGGTAAAATCGGTTTTATTCTTACCACGCAAAATCTTTGCTACTTTCGATGAAAGCCTGCCTAATACTTCATTAGTCGCATCAACAACATACCAATCTTTTGATACGGTTGCCTTGTTTGCAGACTTTGTTTTGTAACTCAGTGTGTCCACTTTATTTATCTTTTATTAATTCCTATTATACAAATCAATACACTACCTGAAAATAATGGAGTGCAAAAATACAATTATTTTTATGAAATAAGCAAACTAAATTCAATGAATTTTTTTTTATAAATCGAATTGTTATTTTTTAACAATCTTATGAATGTTAAAGCAACCATATTTATATTATCTTCATCTTAAAATATTAAGGGTTTACTATATGATGTTTATTTCACGGGTGTATGTTTAAAAGTACTATACACAGATATATCTATCTTTTCGGAATAATACTTACAGTTGTATCAATTCCTTTCTCTCCTTTTTTTCTTAGCTGTGGCCAGTTCATCCTTGTAGGCAACTGGGTTATTGAAATGGATTATGAAAGGAAGCTGAAATGTCTTTTAACCCGTAAAAGTATTCTTTTATTCTCATCTTTTTATCTTATTCACCTTATTTGGCTATTAAACACTACCGATTTTAATTATGCATGGAACGACTTACGAATAAAACTTCCTTTGCTCGGATTCCCTATTATAATTGGTACATCATCCATGATTACAAAAAATGAATTCAGAATTATTCTTCATTTTTTCATGGCTTCCATTCTTGTTGCTACTCTTATAAGCTTTGTAGTTTACCTTGGTTGGACCCCTATTGAACCTATTGATAACAGGAGCTTATCCATCTTTATCTCCCACATTCGAATGTCCTTATTAATCGATTTGTGTATTTTTATTTTACTCAGTATTCTTATCTGTAATAGCAACCTTCAGTTAATTCATAAAAACTTTTATATATTGTTACTTGTTTGGTTCCTTGTCTTTATTGTTTTCCTGGGAGCATTTACCGGCTTGGCAATACTTTTATTGGTTTCTCCGTTTGCTTTGTTTTTTTGGCTAAGCTCAAAAGAAAACCCTTTATATAAAAGGTGGGCTGTTTTAGGCATTTCCAGCCTGATTATTTGTTGTTCTGTTTATATTCTTTTGTCCTTTCACAAATTCAATCAAAGAAATGTTTTGGATTGCAAACAATTACCTGTCAAAACCATAAGCGGAAATTATTATCAACATTACTGCAACTGGGTAGATTATGAGAATAAGGACCTGGTATGGGTAAACATCTGTGAGGTGGAACTGGAAGATGGCTGGAATAAAGTAAGCAAAATAGATTATAAAGGTAAAGATCAAAAAAATCAGAATATCCGTACAACAATTATCCGGTACATCACATCGCTTGGTTATAAAAAAGATTCCATTGGTCTATCGAAACTTACACCTGTTGATATTTCTATGATCGAAGAAGGCTATACCAACTATATTTATAAGAAAAAATTCTCGTTATACCCCCGTCTTTATGAACTTTTCTGGGAAGTGGAGCAATATGTTAAATATGGTAATCCAAGTGGTCACTCACTAACACAACGAATAGAATTTGTTAAAAATGCCCTTGGTGTTATTAAACGTCATTTTTGGTTTGGAACAGGAACTGGTGATGTTAAATATGAGATTAATTACCAATATAAAACGGATAATTCCATTTTGGACCAACAATGGCAGCTCAGAGCGCATAATCAACTGGTCACACTTTTGCTTACATTCGGACTTATAGGTTTTATTCTGATTATCATTTGTGTTTCTTCCACCATTTATATTGAAAGAAGAAATATTGATTTTATATCCTTTTCGTTTCTCCTCATCATATTATTTTCTATGTTGAACGAGGATACTTTGGAAACACAGGTTGGGGCAGTCTTTTTCTCTTTCTTTTTCTCTCTTTTTCTTCTTGGACGTAATTTTAAAGTAAAACCTGAATGATTCGTCTTTCAAGCAATTTCTTTACAAGGGATGTATTAATTGTTGCCCCGGAATTACTCGGAAAAATTATTGTTATTAATGATAACAGAGGTATAAGAGAATATCTTATAACTGAAACGGAAGCCTATAGAGGTACTGAAGATCTTGCATGCCATGCATGTAAGGGCAGGACACCCCGAACAGAAGCAATGTACGATTCAGGTGGAAAAATTTATGTGTACCTTATATATGGCATGTACTGGATGTTAAATTTTGTGACCGGCGAAAAAGATCACCCACAAGCAGCATTGATAAGGAGTATAGAAGGATTTAACGGTCCGGGCAAACTTACACGGCAGCTTCAAATTGATAAAAGCTTTTATGGAGAAAATCTATGTACATCCGACAGAATATGGGTTGCTGAGAAAGGAAATCATGTGGACTATATAACCACAAAAAGAATAGGTATTGACTATGCAGGGGAAAAATGGAATAATCAACCCTGGAGGTTTGTTTTAAAGTCGATCTTATAGAAAAGTTTTCTGTTTCACTGATTTTTAGTTTTATTTGCGGAAAAATAGAAGGACTTATTTTTATTCCTTAAAACCAGAGATTTCTGAAAACGTATGATTTATTGGAATACACCTAAAATTATTATAAAGTTTTATAAAAAATGTATATGGCATTTTAGCAGGGAGAATAAAGTCCTTTACCTCACTTTCGACGATGGTCCCACTCCCGGAATAACAGAAAAAGTACTCGGGCTTCTTGATGCCTATAATGCAAAAGCTACTTTCTTTGCACTTGGAAGAAATGTCGAAAGACATCCTGATCTGTTCAAACTGG
>JAHEEB010000112.1:0-951 GCA_024640925.1 Bacteroidota bacterium
GGGATTTAAGAAATGTTATGGATTTGAGGCAAATCCGGAGCGTTTCGCTAAACTTGAAAAGAAGTACAAAAAGTTTAATAATATTAAACTGTATAATGTGGCTGTAGCACAATACGATGGGGAAATAACCTTTAACATAAGCAGCAATAACAATGGAGCTTCCTCTTCTGTTGGAAATTTTAACGAGAATTGGCAGCAGGAATATAATGGCCAAAAAATAGAGATGGTGAAATCCATTACTGTACCATGCATAAATATGAATAATTTTTGTCAGAAGGAAAATATTTCTTTTATAGACGATTATGTTAGTGATATTCAGGGTATGGACCTGGAAGTTTTAAAGACCTTAAAACCTTTGATTGTAAACAAGATGATTGGTACCATTACCTGCGAAGTAACCAGAAACGAAAAGGGGAATGTATATAAGGATTTACCCGATAATTCCGAAAAAGGTTTTTCCGAATTATTGGATCAGAATTATCAATTGATTTCAAGAGGGTGGGGTGTTTTAAAGGATAATAAATTTGAAATTATCCCAGATGATGCATGGGAAATGGATTGTAAATGGCGTGTTAGAGATTAGTATTTTATTGGTTTCAATATGTTCATTGCTAAACGGTTAACTATTTTTGGGACAAATGTTTCAATAACTAATATAGAAAAAGCTCCCTGTCAAATTGTTGAATTATGCAGCAATACCTCAGGTTATATATGCCTGCCCGATGCCTACGTGATCGTATCAGCCACTAAAAATCCCAAGTTACAAAGTATACTAAACAATAGCCTACTTACCTTACCCGATGGTTCACCGCTGGTAATTTATGCTAAAATGAAAGGGATAAGGGATATCAGTTCGGTTTCGGGGTATTGGCTTGTAAAAAGACTTTTAGAAAGTGAATTAAGCCATTACTTCTATGGCTCATCATCCGAAGAACTGAACAAAATTAAAAT
>JAHEEB010000112.1:961-9112 GCA_024640925.1 Bacteroidota bacterium
CCGGATTTTAGGTTATAAATCGCCTCCCTGGGTAAAATTGGAGGAAATAGAAAATAACCACCAACTCGAAAATGATATACTGGAAATCAATCAACTGAAGCCCGATATTATCTGGGTGGGTTTAAACAGTCCCAAACAGGATTATTTAATGTCAGCTTTTTCGCCACTGCTTGAAAAATCACTAATGATAGGTATTGGGGGCGTTTACGATTATTTATCGGGCACCATGAAAATTAGTCCGGAATGGGTTAAAAAACTTTCCTTGCGCTGGGTATATCGTATTGTTCAAAACCCGAGACGATTATTTAAAAAGACATTTGTTGCTATTTCTGGATTTTTGTGGTTAAATTTAAAAGAAGCTCTAACGATTAAAAAAAAGTAAGATCATTCACCCATGTTTAGAAAACCGATATATTTTCTGTTATATGATGTGATACTGGTTACCGCAACGTTTCTTTTCTGGATATGGCTTAAACCAGTATCTATGCGTATTTATCTGCCAAATTATTTGAACCCGTTTCTGATTTTTATGTCAATATGGCTTCTATCATCTGTTTTTATGCAGAAGTACAGAGGCCTGTTTAAGAAAAGCCTTAAAGGCTCGAGCTGGGGAATAATATCGGCTAACCTTATTGCCTTATCCGTATCAGTTATACTCATTTATGGTGCGCGTATCGATTATTTCTCCAGGCAGGTTGTGTTCGGTACGGTTATATTTGCCAGCATAATCGAGCTATTTATCACTTTTATATATTATAATGTACGGAATGCTACGGAAATAGCTGACAAAGAAGTACAATATCCAAAAGTGGAGAGTTACATTGAGAAAAAAGACCTTTCACAATCAGAAAAGAAATACGAACAACCCATACCTGTAGATGAAAAACTACGGAAGAAATTGCTCAGAGCTTGTGGTAGTGAAGTATACGATATTCTTAAAAAGAACATTGATCCTTTTCATCCCAAAACCCTTATTTTATCAACTACTACACAGTTTAATGTCGATACACAGCCTAATAACTATTACGAGAATATTATTAATATCAAAAATTTTAACGATATCCGGTTTATTAATAAGTTTTTCAATGCGGTAAATAAAAAATTGCCTTTTTGTGGAATGTTTATTGGTTGTGGAGAAACAAAGGATATGAGAAAAAAACGTATTCTTTCAAAGTATCCGCTTATTATTAATTATTTTATGTACAACCTCGATTTTTTATTTGCCAGGGTACTGCCAAAATTCCATGTAACCAAGCAACTCTATTATTTTATTACAAAAGGACAAAACAGGGTACTTTCCAAGGCCGAAATTTTAGGACGTTTATATTATTGCGGGTTTGAACTGGTGCGTGATATAACAACAAACGAAAAATACTATTTTATAGCACATAAGATTAGTACTCCGCATAAATCGCCTCATTCCAACTATGGTTTGTTTATTAAGCTTAGGCGGATTGGTAAAAACAAGAAAAAGATTGTAGTCTATAAGATGCGAACAATGCATCCCTATTCAGAGTACATACAGGATTTTGTTTACAAACAGCATGGAACAGCAGATGGCGATAAAGCTATAAACGATTTCAGGATTACAACATTAGGAAAAATATTCCGAAGGTTATGGCTCGATGAGTTTCCAATGATACTCAATATATTAAAGGGAGAAATGAAGATTGTGGGAGTTCGTCCATTAAGTGAGGCAAAATTCAGGATGTACCCAAAACATATGCAGGAAAAAAGGACAATATGTAAACCGGGTCTTATCCCACCTTTTTACGTAGATTTGCCTAAATCTTTTGAGGAACTGGTTGCTTCCGAAGAAAAATATCTTGATCAATACTTTAAACATCCCTTTATCACCGATGTGAAATATCTCTTTGGAGCTTTATATAAAATAATTATTAAAAAAGCCCGCAGTGGTTAGTAAAGCATGACATAAAAAACAGAAAAGCACTCCAACCGGGTGCTTTTTTGTTTTCAGAGATTCAAGTTTCGGTAAAAAGATGGAATCAAAACTCTTCACTTATTTTGCTTAATGGATTCAGTAAATCACCGACTTCTACTTTTAAAATTTCTGCTATTTTGTAAAAGGTTTCAATGGAAGGTTGCATTTCGTTTCTGCACCAGCGAGAGACAGTATTTGGCTTTTTATCCATTTGTTCAGCAAGCCACTTGATCGATTTTTCCCGGTCAGCCAGTACTACTCTTATTCGGTTATATTTCCTAATCTCTGCCATTCCCTTTGAGTTTTCATTCTATCAAATATAAGAAACAGCAATTAATCGGATTTTATACGAATACATAACTAAAAGATACTATAAACGTATGAATATATCCATATAAAAGATTGTATAATACTTAAAAAGAATATATTTGTACATGAAATGTATTTTTTATTAAATGATTGAAACTGCCTATTAAAACCAGATTTATTCCTTTTAGCATAAAAAGGAGATTTCAAGTCCGCCCAAGGTTTCCGATTCCAAAACCTAAGCGGACTTTTTATTTAACCCGGAATTTATCAACATAAATTCGATTTCATTTGCCACAAATATACTTAGCTGTTTTTCCTTTGTCTTTGTGTCTTGGAGCCTTCGTGGCTTTTCTTTTACAACGAAGACACGAAGACCCAAAGAAACACTAAGATGGGGTCCAGAACTCAACCTGGCAGCGTCTTCAGACCTGCCAGCGTTGTTGAAGAAGTATCTGCTATATATACTAATCTGATTTTCCTTTATGATTCTTTGTGTCTTGGAGCCTTTGTGGCATTCTTTTACAACGAAGACACGAAGACCCAAAGAAACACTAAGATGAGGTCCAGAACTCAACCTGGCAGCGTCTTCAGACCTGCCAGCGTTGTTGAACCCGGATTAAGCAATAGAAATATTAAAAATTTCAATTGCTTACAACCTGCAGGGTGTACCGGGTTAACCCCGATTTAGAAATTGTTACAGCAATTTTAAAAAAATGCTGTATTACAATTTGTTAATCGTTTACGCATTCTCTAATGCGTAATCTGGGTTGAAGAAGTATCTGCTATCTGTATATTATACTGATTTTCCTTCGTGCGTTGGTGCCTTTGTGGCTTTCTTTTGCCACTAATACTAAAAGACAGGGTACTTTCCTTTGTGGATCTTTGCTTTGGCGGCAATAAATTTCCACTGGCAATTGAATAAGTTGAAACATCAGACAATTAAAAAAAATTCATTGGACTGTTTTATAAACAAATATTTTCATATTTTTACTCTATATACCGTTGTCCTTTTATAAAAAGAAAGATAATTTTTGCTGGAATAAGCAAGTGGATTGGTAAAATAAGGATTTCGGAATACAATAAATCAGAATTCAAATAAATAAAAAATAGAAAATATATGTAAATTATTGCTTTACCCGAAGTTCATCTGCTATTTATATGTATTTGTGCAATAGTATAAACAGGAAATGTTAGTTAAAATTTTACAATTCAATCATCCCAAAGTTATGAAAACAATTCGTTTGCCTAAAACTGATCCGGATTTTCGTTTATTGGTACCAACATCTTGTGGTGCTGAGTTGCTGGCACCCGACGATATAATCTATTGTGAGGGAGCAGGTAAATAAGCACAGTTGTATCTGGTTAATGAGAAAAAATGTCTCGCTACTGAAAACGTTGGAGAAATATTGTCAATTCTTGCACCATATGGTTTTAGGCGCATACACAAATCGTATCTTGTAAATATCCGGCATGTAATAAGTTTTTCTTTCAATAAAGAATGTGTTATAGTTCTGTCAAATAAAGTAAAACTTAAAGTTGCACGTCGGAGGAGTAACCAGATTTATCAAATTCTACTTGGTGAGCAGTTGAATTAATTGCCGTTTATACCTGAAAACAAACCGCTCGTTCCCCCTGAGTTACCGTTCGTTAAGAAAAACTTACCTTACTTGAACAGGAAAAGAACCTGTTATATATTGCGTTATAAACTTATAAACTTAAAAAAATGGCAAAAGTTGGTAACAATGTAGTAACATCTAAACTAAGCGGGAAACTGGGAGATCAAATCGTATTTCGCACCCGTGGCAGTAAAACGTATGTATCGGTAAAACCGAATAAAACAGAAAAGGAAGCAACTGATGAGCAGATGGAGCATCGTCGTCATTTCCAGGAAGCAATCCTCTATGGTAAAAGTGTTAATGCAAATGCAGATATCAAAGCTGCATATAAAGATGCAGCAACAGGCAACCAGTCAGCTTTTAATGTGGCAGTGGCCGATTTCATGAGTGCACCGCATATCGAAGAAATCGATATCAGTAATTATGCAGGGCAGGCGGGAGATACCATAAGAATACGTGCCGTTGACGATTTTAAAGTTGTTGAGGCCGTTGTGAATATTTATAATTCAGATTCGTCCCTTGTTGAAAACGGTCAGGCAGTTCAGCAGGCCAACGGTATCGACTGGATTTATACCGCTACTTCGCAAAATGGCAGTATTGAAGGTGATAAAATTGTTATTATAGTAAGTGATTTGCCGGGCAATATTACCTCAGAAGAAAAATCGCTTTAAACGTTCTGTTTTGAGTGTATTCGATTCCAAATTATTTAATCCCTTCCTATTACGAAGGGATTTATATTAAAATATAAGATTTGTTCTGAATAACATCAGAACGTAGGATAAGTAAGGGATCAGTAAAGGATCAGTAAAGGATCAGTAAAGGATTAATTAATACAGTTGATAAGGTTTAATTACATACTTAAATGGTGAAAATTTATGATAATGTAATTCTCGAAGGAATAGTTGGAGGACTGGGCAAAATGTTGGTTTTCAGAAAGAGGAAAGGAAAAGTTTCTGTCTATCTTTTATCACCACGCAAAGTACCTTTTACCCAAAAACAAAAAGAGTGGCAACAGCGTTTTGCTATTGCTGTCTCAAAAGCCCGAAATGCTATGAAAGAAGATAAAGAGCGAAAACAATTTGAAAATATTGCCCGGGAAACAGGAAAAAGCAGTGCATATGGGGCAGCTGTATCATGGTTTATGAATAATCCGGATGAATAAGTTGTTTAAATAACAAACAACCAGATATAAAAATAAAAATCCTACAATAACCTCCTGTGGTCCTCCTTTAAAAGGAGGACAGAACATAGTGCAAATGGGAAGTTTATAGTAAAAAAGGATTTAAAAGTTTCAACAAAAAACAACAGCTTTACTTCCAGCAGAGATTCTCCCCTCCTTTAGCAAGGAGGGGTTCAGGGGAGGTTAAGCAGAAAACATTCCCCAAAAATTCAGTTTAAAAATATAAATCCTACAATAACCTCCTGTGGTCCTCCTTTAAAAGGAGGACAGAACATAGTTCAAATGGAAAAGTTTATAGTAATAAATGATACAAAGGATTCAACTAATGACAACGAAATACAGAAAACACAACCAACCATCGAAGCTCACCGTAAAGAAAACAGTGATTTTATTTCGAATCCAATGGCAGAAAGTCTTTGGTTAAGATAGAATACATCAGGCAACAAATATTTTGGAAAGGTCGTAATTTACAGTTTTGGAATTTGATTCCGAAACTGTAAATTTACAACATGATAAATAGGGAAGCAGAAAAAGAACTAAAGACATTATCGGCACAGTTTAAGGCTGTTGCGCTGGTTGGTCCACGACAATCGGGTAAAACAACATTGGCACGGCATGTCTTTAGCAATAAGCCATATGTAAGTCTTGAGAATCCTGATTCCAGAAGATTTGCCATCGACGATCCAAGAGGTTTTCTGTCTCAGTATCCAACAGGCGCAGTAATAGATGAGGCTCAACGGGCGCCTGAAATCTTTTCATATTTACAACAAATTATCGATGAAGATAGTACTCCGGGAAAATTTATTATCACAGGATCAAATAACTTTTTGCTCCAGGAAAATATTTCACAAAGCCTTGCTGGGCGGATTGCCTATATATATTTACTGCCTTTTTCAATATCAGAATTACCTTCTAGGTTTCGTTCCGATTTGAATGAATTAATATTTAAAGGATTTTATCCTCCCATATACGATCAACCTGTTGAAGCTTACAAATGGCACTCAAATTATGTGAGAACATATATAGAGAGAGATGTAAGGCAAATTAAGAATATTACTAATTTAAATTTATTTGAACGCTTTGTAAAATTATGTGCAGGCCGTATAGGCCAATTGCTAAATATGAACAGCCTTGCAATTGAAGTTGGCGTAGACAATAAAACAATAGCTTCGTGGATAGGGATACTCGAGAGCAGTTTTATCCTTTTCCGCTTGCAACCACACTATAAAAATTTTAATAAAAGAGTTGTTAAAATGCCAAAACTGTATTTTTATGATACTGGCCTGGCTTGTTACTTTTTGGGTATTAATAGCCCCAACCAGCTTAAAAATCATCCATTAAGCGGTAGTTTATTTGAAAATTTTATAATAGGTGAATTGGTAAAAAAAATTTACAACCAGGGTAAAAACCAAAATCTCTATTTTTGGAGAGATAATACCGGTCATGAAGTTGATATAATAATTGACAGAACTGATGGTTTGTTCCCAATAGAAATAAAATCGGGAAAAACGATAACTCCAGATTATGTAAAGGGTATCCATTTCTGGCAAAAAATCAGTAATACCAATCAAGGTATGGTTATATACTCAGGTGGAATAAAGCAGAAGCAATCCAATGGAATTGAAATATTAAGTTGGGAAGATTTAGCAGGAAATAGAATTGAGGAGATTATTTAACAGGGAAACTAAAAAAGGATTCAACAAAAAATAACAAAATTTTCTTCTGCAGGGGGTAGTAGGTTAAGCAGAACGCCTCGTCCAACAAAAGCAAACCTTTAACAATGCTGGCAGGTCTGAATACGCAGCCATGTTGGGTAGAATTCATAAAGTTTTTAATGACGATGCCTTTGTAATACCTTAGGCAAATATTCGTTTTTTGTATTGAAGTAGCATGTAGAAAATCATTCCCTGACTCCGAATTTTGTGTTAATTTCACTGGTGTTTGAAAACTTACAGATATGGAAAAAATCCTTGTCATTGGAGCTGCCGGTCAGATAGGTTCAGAATTAATTCTAGAATTACGGAAACAATATGGAAATGCCAATGTTTTTGCCTCAGATATTAAAGATGCACCCGCCTATATAAAGGAAAGCGGTCCTTTTCAGATGCTGGACGTTATGGATGAAAGGCATTTAATCCATTTTGTAATCAGAAATAAAATTACACAGATATATCATTTAGCAGCTGTACTCTCAGGAAATGCAGAAAAATTGCCACTCCAGGCATGGAGCATTAACATGAACAGCCTTATAAATGTGCTGGAAGTAGCAAGAATGGTAGAGGATGTACACAAGGTATTCTGGCCAAGTTCCATAGCAGTTTTTGGTCCCAGTACACCCAAAGAAGATACTCCACAGGTTACAATAATGGAGCCAACTACGGTATATGGAATCAGTAAAATGGCCGGTGAGCGCTGGTGCGATTATTATTTCAACCGCTATGGGGTAGACGTGAGAAGTATAAGATACCCGGGATTGATCAGCTATAAGACAGAACCAGGAGGCGGAACAACTGATTATGCAGTTGAGATATATTTCGAAGCAATAAGAAAAGGATTTTATGAGTGTTTCCTGGGAGAAAATACCAGATTACCAATGATGTTTATGCCCGATGCAATTGAAGCTACAGTGGCTTTAATGGAGGTTCCCCGCGATGAAGTATATTTTCATACAGGATATAATATCACCGGTTTTGATACAACTCCGGCAGAAATGACAAAATCAATTCAAAAGCACATTCCTGGTTTCTCAATCAGTTATAAAACCGATTTCCGGCAGGAAATAGCCGATTCATGGCCCGATACTATCGATGACCATTATGCCAGGAGCCATAACCACTGGAAAAGCAAGTACGATTTAGAGGCTACAACCCGTATCATGCTGGAAGAGGTAAAAAAGAAACTAAGAAGGGAAGTATAAACATACAATAACCTCCTGTTGTCCTCCTTTTAAAGGAGGGCCACAGGAGGTTATTGCAGAATTTTTACTTTAAACCTGAATATTTTTATAAATTTTTTTCTCCTTAACCTGCCCCTTCTTGTTAAAGCAGGGGAGAAATCCTGAAAAAATGAAAATTTACTGTTTTTTGTTGAATCCTTTCTTACAG
>JAHEEB010000721.1:0-456 GCA_024640925.1 Bacteroidota bacterium
GCTATCTGTGTATGTTTTCCCATATATCAGGCTATCGGAAGAAATGAAAACCTTACGAATAAAGGTAGGATAATTATTACTGTACTTTTTTTTGTAAGTAGGATCAAAGTGGATGAATCCATCGGCAGTGCATATAATGATTGAGGTATTCTCAAGAAAATAAATGGATTCAAAGGTGGGTAAAAGCTTGTCATTTAAGTCGACAAAAGGAACATCTTCAACATTATAACTACCATCGAAGTTCGGTTTTAATATTCCCATCCGTTTATTACTGAAAAACCATGTGTTTTTATTGTTTGGATCTTCAATAAATGTAATTACAATTTCATCTTTGAAGGTATTATTCAATACTTCGTGAGGAAGAAAAAAGTCCTTTTCCTCACTATAATAGAAATACCCCTTTTCGCTGGAAACAATAAGTTGTCCATCCAGTTTTAACAAATTAATTCCATAATT
>JAHEEB010000721.1:466-3399 GCA_024640925.1 Bacteroidota bacterium
TGTATAGTGCTTTTGTTTAAGAACTTTTGTGTACTCATTATTAATGGTCAGGTGATAGATTCCTTTGAAACAATGCCCAATCCATATTGAATTATCGTCAGAAATGAAAAGATTTTTTGCTGAACCGTTGAAACCCTCAATTCTGTTTCTGAAAGAATAAGCTCCGTTCGTGCTACTACCTTGTAGTACAATGAGGCCGGAGTATGTCCCTTGCAAAGCAAGTCCTTTATCAGGTAAAGGAAATAAATTCCATGATCCGTCAATATCAGAAATTTGAACTGGTATATTTCCATTAATAACATATGTACCTTTATCGTGGCCACACAATATTTTACCTCCAATTTCATCCAACATCCACACCTGCCCCTGAAGGCCCTGTATAGTATTCAGATTATTCGAATTTGAAAGTACCTGGGTTTGAGGCCAACCCGTATAATATAATCCCTGATTTGTTCCAAAAAACAATTTTCCATTTGACAGAAGAACTTTATAACCTGCCCCGATTTCATTTTTATTAGCCAGATAGGTTAAGGGTGAATTAATTTTAACATAATCAATCCCATTATCGAGACCCAACCATAAATTTTGTCCTCTATCGATAAAAAGAGACAGAACCGTATTGTTTTGTAAACCACGTTCGTGGTTTATATGTTGAACAGGATTCAATTTATTGTCAAGAATTACAAAGCCGTTCTGTACTGTTCCGATAATTAAATAATTCTCGAACTTAATGGCATCGAATACCTGATTTTTCTCAAGAAAACTATTAATTGGTACAGCTAGTTTGCTAATTCCTGCATCACTCATGATATAAATACCCTCATTTGCAGTAATAACGAACATTTCAAAATTATTGCGAGGAATTAATGCTGAAACTCTCGAATTTGCAAATATTTCGCCCCCTTTAACAAGAATCAGCTGATTGTCTACCAAACGATGGAGACCAACATTATTAACCTGAACAAATAAGTTATTGTTTGATAAAAATGAATAGTGAAGATCTGCATCCCAAACTAACGGTCTTAATAGCCCATCCTTATATTCAAGTATTGCTGAAAAAGTTTGTATAAGAATTCGGTTATTATCTTCAAAAATATTCCATACTTCACCAAAATCGCGGTATTTCGGTTCTAATAGGTTAACGACAGTTGTGAAAAGCAACCTGCCTTTACTTTCGCGGGTAAAATAACCAAGTTGATTAAATCCTCCAGCCCAGATATTATTGTTTTTATCAATACAGATTGCTCTGACAATTGATTTATTGGGTAATGGATAGGTGTTCCAATAGGCTCCGTCGAACTGAAGTAATCCATTATTGTTTGCAAAATAAATGAAACCTGAATTGTCCTGTTTTATATCCCAGGTTTGTGTTCCTGAACGGTAATCATCCTTTGTATAGTTTTTTACAAATGAGTAACCTAAACTTTTTATAACTACAGAATTTGCCTTAACCCCTGTAATGATAAATAATACGGGAAAAGCAGAAATCACACAAATTCTAAATAGTTTCTTCATTTTGATGTAGTACCCAAAAGCCAATGAGAAATAAAAACTTTCGCTTCAAATATAAGTCATTGAGATGTTATTCAAAAGAAAATAATTTGAAATACCCGCTTTTAGGTTTTGAATAAATCCACTACAATCAAAAAAAAAAATGTTTTAAATTAAGTAATAATGCTATCGATAATAGAAAAGAAATTATACCAACACAATGTTTTATAATTTATTTACCAGGGATGCCGCTCCAAGTATGGCGATTTTGGGCATTTCAGAAACAGCAATATCCAACTGCTCAGACACTTTCTTATGAGGAAAGTTATTTACCGTTTCTAACATTGCTTTTTGAAAAAAACGATAGGATTGTGTAACCGTACCTCCTAAAATAATTGCCTGGGGACCTAAAGCTAAAAGTATGGTTTGGATAAGCTTTCCGAGATGAGTACCATACTCATCAAATATTTTAATAGCCTTTGCATCTGAAACCATAGCTTTCTCAAATGCTTCTTGTCCTGAAATACCATAACAATTTATAAAAAACTGTCCACTGCAAAAATATTCATAATCATGATGTAAATAGGGTATCCCTCCAAATTCGCCCGACATGGACAGTGTGCCAGAATACAATTCATTATTTATAATAATTCCGGCACCCACACCAGTTCCCAGACATAAACCAACAAAATTTTTATGTTTTTTACCTTTACCGTAAAGCTTTTCGCCGAGAGCAAAACAATTGGCATCGTTAGAAATTTTAACAGGAACATGAAAGAAAGATTCTATTTCCATTTTCAGATGAGTCTCCTTCCACGAAGGTATATTATGCGGATTATAAATAATTCCATTTTCTTCGTCTATTAAACCTGGTGCGCCAATTCCAATTCCGCACACACTATCGTCCATCATGCCATGGATACTTCGGATTAAATCGGATATTATTTCATTCCGTGTCCTATGGGCATTTGTAGCTAAAAGGTCATCATGTAATAGTATTCCGTTTGAAACTTTACCAATTCTTATTTTTGTGCCTCCAATATCAATCCCTATAGTTGTTCTGTTTTCCATGAAAGTGAATTCTTTTTCTTTTTGTTGATTGTTAAACGAATCTAAAGTTGAATATTTCCTTCGGTAGATTTTTCCAGTTCCCTGGCATTTTTCAAAAATTCATCAACCGTCATTTCTTTTAGGAAAATAAGTCCATGGCTCGATCGCAAAATCGGATTTTCATTCATATAGAAATAATCTTTTCCGAGCAAAAGTTGTACTGCCTGTAATTGCTCTACCCAGATTTTTTGAGCTAACAAACTGAATTTTCCGTTGAGTTCGTGACTTGGAAATGAAGCATCTACCTGACTTAAGTAGCAATCAGTAAAAATTGAATCCATTTCCGATATATGGTTCAACGATAAAGGAACAATTACATTTGCATCATCCGG
>JAHEEB010000722.1 GCA_024640925.1 Bacteroidota bacterium
ATAAAACCCTCCATATATTGGCGTAATATTTGTACTTCGACTCCAATTTTTACGCATATCTCTAATGGTCAAATTTCTTGGAGATAAGATCCTGGCTATCTCCTCTGCCATGTTTCTTAGCTAAGCAACTTTGTCTTTTTTATCTTGCAAACCCTAACCGGAGTATATCTGCTGATTTGTCTATCCAAAAGTTCATGAACTTTTTAGATGGAAGGTTTCATAGTGTTCTATCATTTTTCTAAGTTTGCATAAAATTAAAACTTCACATGAACGTATTAATAATTGGAGCTGGTGGTCGCGAACATGCCCTGGCATGGAAAATTTCTCAAAGTAAAAAACTAAAGAAACTGTTTATTGCTCCCGGAAATGCTGGTACTGCTGAACTAGGAACAAACATAAATATTTCGGTTGATGATTTTAATTCAATTGCGAAATTGTGCCTTCGTGAAAAAATAAATATGGTTATTGTAGGACCGGAAGATCCCTTGGTAAAAGGCATAACCGATTTCATACAAACGAATCCCGAATTGAAACATATTGCCGTAATTGGTCCAGGAAAGATTGGTGCTCAATTGGAAGGAAGCAAGGAATTTGCCAAGGAATTTATGATTCGACATAATATTCCCACTGCCGGATATTTTTCTGTTACAAAAGACAATATTGCTGAAGGACAAAAATTTCTGGAAAAGATTAACCCACCCTATGTACTTAAAGCCGATGGATTAGCTGCTGGTAAAGGTGTTTTAATCATTCCATCCCTTAAAGATGCACAGGAAGAGTTAAACTCAATGTTGAGCGGAAAATTTGGAGAAGCAAGCAGGAAGGTAGTTATTGAAGAATTCCTTAGAGGAATTGAAATGTCGGCCTTTGTCATTACCGATGGCACTTCATACAAAATATTGCCCGAAGCCAAAGACTATAAAAGAATTGGAGAAGGCGATACTGGTCTAAACACCGGTGGTATGGGCTGTGTTTCGCCAGTACCATTTGCTAAAAAAGAATTCCTTGAAAAAGTTGAATCACGTATTATTAAACCTACAATTGAAGGACCCTGAAACAGAGGTTATACTTCCGCGAATCGAAACAGATATTCTGGAAGTTTTTGATGCGGCAGCAAAGAAACAGCTTGACACCATCAAACTTATTATAAAACCAGAAGTTTGTGCAACTGTTATGCTGGTATCCGGCGGTTATCCAGGAAATTACGAAAAAGGCAAAGTCATTCACAATCTTGAAAAGACTAAAGACAGTCTGATATTCCATGCCGGAACAAAACCTGAGAATGGAAAAGCCGTTACAAACGGGGGCAGAGTAATCTCGATTAGCTCACTTGCTCCTACTCTTAAAGAAGCTTTGAATTGCTCCTATAAAAATGCTGCCATTATCGACTACGATGGAAAATATTACAGACGGGATATCGGATTTGACTTACAGGTATATATATAGGACATCTTTGCAAAAATTAACAAATTCATAATCAAGGAATATTATTTGCTTATTACCTTTGATTCTACTGATTTTTTCGAATACTGAATGGTTTGTTCTAATTCAGAATTCAACAAATTTTAACCAACTTGTAATGAAAAAACAATTCGATTTTCTGGTAATTGGCTCTGGTCTAGCTGGTTTAAGCTTTGCTCTTAAAGTTGCAGATAAAGGAAAAGTGGCTATATTATCAAAAACATCCATATCACTCACTAATACATCTTTTGCCCAGGGTGGAATTGCTGCTGTTACTTACGAACCAGACAATTTTGAGTCGCATGTTAAAGATACTCTCATAGCTGGAGCCGGACTTTGCAATGAAGAAGTTGTGCGAATGGTGGTTAAAGAAGGTCCAACCCAGATTAAAGAACTGATAAACTGGGGAACAGAGTTCGATCGCGAAAAAAACGGGAAGTTTGACCTTGCAAAAGAAGGCGGACACACTGAGTACCGTATCCTGCACCATAAAGATAACACCGGGGCTGAAATACAGAGAGCCCTTTCGGAACAAGTCAGGAAGCATCCGAACATTGAAATTTTCGAAAACTTTTTTGCTATTGACATTATCACCCAGCATCATTTCGGACAACTAGTAAAAAGACGTCATACCGATATCGAATGTTATGGTGCATATGCCCTGGATATAACAACTGGTAAAATATACACTTTTGCATCGAAAGTAACCCTCATGGCCACAGGAGGTACAGGAAACCTGTATTTAACTACAACTAACCCGGCAATAGCTACTGGCGATGGAATAGCCATGGTAGTTCGTGCAAAGGGAACCGTTGAAAACCTGGAATTTGTCCAGTTTCATCCTACCGCATTGTATAACCCTAACGAGAGACCAAATTTTCTTATAACAGAGGCAATGAGGGGATTTGGTGCAATATTGAGAACCATAGATGGTAAGGCATTTATGGATGAATATGATGAACGCGGCTGCCTTGCTCCACGCGATATAGTTGCCCGGGCTATTGATAATGAAATGAAAGTAAGGGGCGATGATTATGTCTACCTTGATTGTACCCATCTTGATGCAACAAGGCTTATCGAACACTTTCCAAATATATATGAGAAGTGTAAATCATTAGGAATCGATATCACCAAAGATATGATACCGGTAGTTCCTGCAGCACATTTTATGTGTGGAGGAATAAAAGTAGATATAAATGGCTGTTCATCGATTAACAGACTTTATGCTGCTGGTGAAACTGCTTCAACCGGATTACATGGAGCAAACCGTCTTGCCTCTAATTCACTTATTGAGGCAATTGTTTTTGCTAACAATGCTGCCCGACATGCAATAAGTGCCATAAAAAATTATACGGCTAAAGAAAACATACCCGACTGGGACACAAGAGGAGTAAATCATCCTGAGGAAATGGTGCTTATAACACAGAACTATAAAGAAATGCAACAAATCTTCAGTGTATATGTAAGCATTGTCCGATCAAATCTGAGGCTGAAAAGAGCTCTTGACAGATTGGAAACTATCTTTCATGAGACAGAAGAATTGTACAGAAAATCAACACTCTCAGTCAAACTATGTGAATTGAGGAACCTGATAAATGTTGGGTACCTGATTATAAAAATGGCCGCCAAACGCGAAGAGAGCCGTGGTTTGCATTATAATATAGACTATCCACCAGAAAAAGAACTCAAGTTGAAACCAACAGGTTCAAAATTGTCTCAATCGTGATTATTTCGGTTCCCAAAAGCATTTTTTTGGAGATGCAATTTTATCGGCAGCTTTTAGTTCTTTCATAGCTTTATCAACCGATTTAGAATCTAGTCCCGATAAAGATGCAATTTCACCTGCTTTCAAAGGCTTACCTGCTGCTTTTAGAGTAGCCAGAACTTTTTCTGAATTATCCGTTTTTAATTTGGTTTTTAGTAATTTCAGATTAAAT
>JAHEEB010000723.1 GCA_024640925.1 Bacteroidota bacterium
ATTGAAAGATAATTGTGTCCACCATTTAGGTTTTCGTCGTTTAAAAGCAATTCGCAACTGGTACCCTTGAAATTAACTTCGAAGTATGAAGCTGAACCTATTAACCGAGGCCTTATTAGGTTACTTTGGTCGATTCGTCCAACATACCTTATGTTCAGGTTCGAAGGGACATATAACCTGGATCTGTCAAGCGAACAACCTACCACAAAGAAAATTATAAAACTGATAATTAATATATTACTTTTCATATTATAGGTTTTATTTGTTTTTTGCTGGATATTCTCAGATTATAAACCCTTAACAATTTCTTTTAGAAATTCTGCAAAAGGAGCAGCAAACTCTTTTCTTTTTAAAGCAAACTCAACAGTAGTTTTCAGGAAGTCAAGTTTATTTCCAATGTCGTAGCGTTTTCCCTCAATGATTGTTGCTGTTATATCTTGTTGTTTTAAAAGAATTCGCAAAGCATCTGTGAGCTGAATCTCATTTCCTTTTCCCCTGGGAGTTTTTTCAAGCGCACTAAAAATTTCAGGAGTAAGAATATATCGGCCGGCAATTGCATAGTTTGATGGGGCCTTGTCTATTTCAGGCTTTTCAACCATTTCGGTAATCTGAATCAGTTTTTCACTTAGCTTTTTGCCTCCGACAATACCATAGCGGTTAACTTTATCGTGTGGTACTGTTTCAACAGCAATTACAATTTGCCTGTATTGTTCGTAAGCATCGATCATCTGCTGGGTAACAGGAATAGCTGAGTTTATAATCGTATCGCCAAGAAGTACAGCAAAAGGTTCATTACCACAATGGAAACGGGCATGATATATGGCATCGCCAAGTCCATTCAGCTCTTTTTGCCTTATGTAATGAATATTTGCCATATTCTCGATATGTTTCAACTGATTGTATAAGGCTTCATCTTCTTTTTCAAGTATTCTCGATTCAAGTTCATAATTGCGATCAAAATGGTCCTCTATAGAACGTTTTCCTTTTCCGGAGATAATGAGAATGTCCTCTATGCCTGAATCTACAGCTTCCTGAACAACATATTGAATAACCGGGGTATCAATAATCGGCAACATTTCTTTAGGCTGTGCCTTTGTGGCTGGAAGAAACCTGGTACCAAATCCGGCTGCTGGTATAATTGCTTTTTTAATCATACTTCTAAATAATATATGGTTTTATAACTCGTGCATTTATTCTTTTAAGGTCAATAATAAGTTTTCTAAGCATTTCATCGTCGGTATATGTTCCTATAATAGCTCCACCAGAGCCGGAAAACTTGGAAGAAGCTCCACAGTTTCTGGCTGTGCCTACCAGTTCAAGATTACTATCGGAGATATTCATAATGGTTTTACGTAAATCAAAGTTGCGGTTAATTAGTTCGCTCAGCTTTTCAAAATTTCCATCGGCAATGGCTTTTTTGCCTTCTTCAGCGCAATTGGCAATTGCTGCTAAGGTATCGATAACTTTCTTTTCACCATTGTTAAAACGTTCGCGGATATTATTCAGTACCTGGCCTGACACCTTACTCAAGTCTGTTTTATAGGCCAAATAAAGGTTTGGTAATTTTAAAGCATCAAGTTCCTCATAAATTCCAAAACCATTCTTTTTAAGATGTTCCTTTTCAAAATCCATAAAAACGCACCCTTCGTATACTTGGATAACCCTGTCTTGCAAGCCGGCAGTTATGTTTAATTCTTCTGTTTCGGCCTTTAGGATAAGAGTTGGCAGAATATGTTTTGGAATTTTTACATTATAAAACTTGAGTAATGCTCTAAAGGTGGCGGTAACAATAGCACTTGAGCCAGCCAGGCCAACCTGTCGGGGAATTGAAGTACTATATCTTATGGTAAAGTTTTTATTATCGAGCCGGATATTTTTTTCGTTACAATATTCCCAGAACTTTACTATGGCAGCTTTTATTAATCGTGTTCCTCCATAATATCCTGTAAGTTTAACGTTTTCGACCAGCTGATGAATATTGCTAAACTGGTTTTCTTTAAAGTTCAATTCCTCTATGACTAATTCGGGAGTCTGATAGATTTGTACCCGTGCACCAAAATTTCGAACGGAAACAGATATTGTCTTACCGAAATAACCATCGGAAGGGTTTCCCAGTAAACCTGCCCTTGCAAAAGCAAGTGTTTCAATTATCATAGAATTATATTTTTTAGAGATTAAAAGTATTCAGAAAAAGAATATCGTCAAAAAAATGAAGCAAAGAAAAAAAATCAATTCATACAATTATTATTCATGCGAACTTTTCTTGTAATAAACAATAAATTCACTTACGAATCAGAAAGAATAGTAACAGCAATGCTTCTTGACTTTCTTGGTCCATCGAATTCACATAAAAATATATTCTGCCAGGTTGAAAGTCCCGGTTCACTGTTGATAACCGGAATAGTTTCACTGGGGCCAATTAATCCTGCCTTAAGATGCGAATCGCCGTTATTATCCTGAGTATCATGTTGCCAAACTCCTTGAGGAATAAGCTTCTTAAGCAAAGTGACTACATCATTCTGAACAGATTCATCCCAGTTTTCCTGGATCATTATTGCTGCTGTTGCTCCTTTTACATAGATATTAACAATCCCTGTTTTTACCTTGCTTTTTTTGATTAAAGCTTTAATCTGTGGCGTGATATCATACAGTCCGCAATGCTTGTCAGTTGTTATTTGTATAATTTCCTGCATTTTCGTATTTTTATAATTTGTTTGAGTGCATTAAAATTACCTGTTTTTATAATTTTGATTTATGTTGCAAGGTAAACATCTGGAAGAAACTCAAAAAACAATAACTGATGAGTTTTTCTGGAAAACCACTGATGGAATAGAACTATTTGCACAAAAATGGGATGCGGGACAAAGTACCCGTGCTGCTATTCTGGTAATACACGGATTTGGAGAACATAGTAGTCGATATTCTCAATGGGCATTTTCACTCTTAGAAAAAGGTATTTCGGTTCTCAGTTTCGATTTAAGAGGGTTTGGAAAAACTTCTGGCAAAAGCGGAAAATATTATGACTACAACAAATATTTAGAAGATATTGAATTGCTTATCGATAAAGGCAGAGAACATTTTAAAAATTTGCCCCTGTTTTTGTACGGGCATAGTATGGGAGGTAACTTTGTTATAAATTATGCAGCTTCTCATAATCTGGATATTGCTGGAGTAATTGTTAGTTCTCCCTGGCTTGAACTTGTTGCTCCGATACCTCGGTTTCTGTTGTTATTTGTAGATATCGTGGGAAGGTTTTTCCCAAAAATTAAAATAAAGGTTCCGGTTAAACCAGAAGATATTTCAAGGGAAATTCGTGAAGTACATAAATATAAAACCGATCAGCTTATCCATAATAACCTGTCTTTTGGGTTATTATCCCAAGTCATCCAGCATGGA
>JAHEEB010000724.1 GCA_024640925.1 Bacteroidota bacterium
TTTCAACATCATTATTATTATGTTTTATTAATAAAATTAGTTTGCTAATCTAAAGGAATCTTCGTGCTTTGGTGCTTTAGTAGCATATTCTATTTTGCCACAAAAACAAGAAAACACCTGTTTAATTCCGGAATGAAATTATTTATTTGATAAAAACAGATTAGATAAAAAATAAATTATACCTTTGCTTTTCATTAGGGTAGTTAATTTCAAATTCTTAATTAATTATACTTCATTGATTTAACACTAGCTAAGGCGTTTCATTAAATCACTCGAAGACTTAATAACCGAATGGTTTGAATCGAATCAATCCTTTTTAAGTTAAAAAATTAACTTAAATCCTGACCGCCCTCCTTTAATTTAGGTTTTAATGCGAAAAAGCCTTTTTTATTGTTTTATAAACTCATCGCATAAATAATTGAAAGGAATAAATTGTATGTACGAAAAAAAAGCAAATAATTTTAAATCACCTGATCTTAGGAAGCTTCAGGAAGTTATAATTGATGTCAGAACAAAAATATATATCGAGATGGGCGCTGATCCGGAAGAAGCCAGAACTCGCTATTTATCCAGATTGGACAATAAAAAATTATAAAGTTTCTTCCAGGAGATTGTAAACAGAGAATGATTAGAATGCTAAATAAAAACCATGGTTCAACCAGACTTATTTCAGCATTTTAATTATAAAACGTATTGGTAAAAAACATGGCTCTTTGGAATCGTTATTTTTTAACAGGATCACCGTATATTATTCCTCGTCCATGAGTTCCGATATAGACTCTACCAAATATTTTGGGGTCACCTGTGATTTGAAGTAATAATCCCCACTGGTGCTGATCATCATTTATACGTGTCCAGGTTTTGGCAATATCATCGGAACGAAAGATTCCGTGAAGGCCATTTATTGTGCCTATAAGATATAAAGCTGAATAATCCATCCCCGGAGCACTTTTACCAAATCCAAATGCATGAACCTGTTCTACTCCGTTTAGTTTGGTAAATGTTGTTCCACCATCATAAGAATGATAGAGACCTTCAAAGGCTGCGAGCCACAAATCACCCTCACGATTAGGTGTAGCATACAACTGGTCCTGCCCTCCCCTCCTGTCTCCACGGTTTTCACTTTGTTTAGGTAAACCTCCGGGAAGTTCTATTTTATGTTCTAAAAACGAAATTCCACCATCTCTGCTTATAAAAAGTTTTCCCTCAAATAAATTCATTCCATAAAACGTATTGGAATTAATTCCATCAGATAATACCCTGGTATTATCAGGTATTCCCTTACATTGCAACCAGTTTGCTCCTTTATCGGTAGTTAAATATACAGCTGAAGGTTGAACAGTACTGCCTGGTCCCCATCCGCTGCGAACCGGATCGGGCGACCAAATCCATGTTTTACCGTCTGCCGAAACAGTTACCCAACCTAATGAACTTTGCGGAAAAGGCAACGTCTCTGTTGGTTGCCAAATTTTACCTCCATCGGTGGAATATCCAATATTTTTACCCGGATTAAAATTTGTAGCTCTGCCAGTTCGAACAATAATTTCCGGATTTTTTTCAGCACATGCTAAACTGTTGGTATTTCCAAAACGAGGATTATCAAAATTTCCTTCTGGTGCTGGTTTTTCCAGATTCCAATGTACAAAACCACTGTAATCACCAATTGCAGAAATTAAAGGTGCGCCTTGGGGAGGACTTAATAAGTCAAGAGCAACTGTCTCTTCAATACCCGTAGTCATTACGCTCCATATAGTTGGTTTACTTTTATCCATATCTGTAAGGTTGAAAGTCTCATAGCCTCCAAACCCGGTTGTAAACATGGCATGGTTTGGATTTGCAGGATCAATTTCAATATCAAACAACCAGTGAATACCGGTTCTGGAAGTATAAGGTGCCAGTGCTGAATCAAGTATACCTCCGTTTAAAAATACCTGCTTCCACGATTTGCCACCATCCAAGCTTCTGAAAATATCTTCGCCGTTTGAAATCTCGTAACGATGGTAAGAACTTACAATGATTGACTGAGGGTTTTTAGCATCGACAGATACAGCTGCATAACCGAAAGGACGATTTTGAGGATCCGGTTTATCCGGCGTTATTTCAGTCCATTCATCAGTGGATGTATTAAGCTTCCAGACTGCTCCGTCGGTCATACGAGATGGTCCCGGTGAACTGCCATAAGTAATATACATGTCTCCATCATTCGCAAGCACCGCATGTGTAGGACGATATTTTAGCGGCTGACCAGGAACAGTTTGCCAGGTTATACCTGCGTCAGTACTACGAAATATGTTGTAGCGATTTTTTAAGGAAACACCAACATAAATTATTGAACCTGTATTGTTTGGTGAAGCACTCTTCGAATCAAAAAGAACAAAAACAACCCCACAACCTTGGTTCATCCTACTCCACCATCTCAAACTATCCTGATTCTTCATATTGGCAGGAGGGTTTTCCGAAATATCAGGAAAACTTTCGACACGACTCCAGCTTAAGGCTCCGTCTGTACTTCTCCATAGCCCATCGTTCCTGGTACCCAGGAATAATATTTCTCCATTGTTCGGATCAACGGCCATTTTCTCCCCGTTCCCACGGCCATCTTCATTTGCCCCCATTTTAAAAGGCATATCAGTCCGTTCAAATGTTTCTCCTCTGTCGTTTGAGCGAAGAACCGCACCGTTTGGGACATGAGGTAAAGTATAGGTTCCGCATGATAAGTATACTTTATCCGGATTAGTGGGATCAAGAGCAATGCTCTCAATGCCCATCAGATTCAAATCATCGTATGATAACCAATCCAACAAAGGTTCCCAACACAATGTTTGCGGATTGCGACGATAAGCACCGCCCATATCTGTACGACAATAACAGACACCTTTCTCTGTTGGATGAAATACTATTCCATCTACAAAACCGCCACCAACAATCTGTACACTTTTCCAATTATATGAAATGGAACCAGGTTGACTTTGCGAATTCGTATTGACGATTGATACCAGGCTTATTACAACTGATATTACAAGGTATTTATAAAGACTCATTGCTTTCGAATATTTTTATCCGAATTTACAATGATTTTTTTTATCTCATAATATCAATGCTTTGTGTTCCCTTAATCTGGCCATCAGAAATAACCTGTAAATGGTAAACTCCGGATTTAAAGGAAGTGGTATTAATCGTAACAGAATTTTCAGTGATTTCCTGTTTATATACGATAGTTCCCTTATTATCAAAAATTATAAGGGTTTGATCCGATGATAATGATGGATTTGTAACGACAACATAATTATCAGCCGGATTAGGGAAAACTTTTATATTATTTAAATCGGTAAGATTTGTTGAATTCATCACTGTGGGCTTATCCAGAATTTTTAGAGTAAATTCTTTTTCA
>JAHEEB010000113.1:0-6613 GCA_024640925.1 Bacteroidota bacterium
GTAAAATGTGCATCCACCAGGTTGGTGGCAGGGTAATATCCATCTAAGACTTTTACCCCTGAAGCAGTTGGATCGAGCCAGTTTTTAAGCTGTGCACTAATATAAGAATTTGTAGCCCAGGAGTAACATAATTTTCCATATAAATCATAGCTGTCAGAACCTCCATGCAATTGACCAACGATGAGGTTATTTTCATCGAACAAAGGTGAACCGGATGAACCCCCTTCTGTATACCCTTTGTCGAAAACAACAAGCCAATGTGTATTTGCCGGTGAAGTTGTATTGTTTTCCCAGTTCGTTGGAACAGGATAGGAGAATATGTGGTCGTATTCTAACGATATTTTTTTCTCAACTCCTGCTGGGTGATGTATAGCGGTTCCGGATATAACAACGGAATCTGAGGCTGCATTCCAACCTGCATAATAAGGTTGATAAGCTGCTGTAGGAGTTTCGGATAGAAGTAATAAGGTGAAATCGGATGGTCTGGAACTTGCCTTTAACGTTGAACCAGAGAGTGATTGCCCGGCATAACTGATTCCATTACAATCCTTGTTTTCATAATTGAAATACGTAACAAGTGTCGATGCTACAGCCGATGAACTAATACAATGCCTTGCTGTAAGAAAATACGGTTTTCCGTCGTTGTTTGTATTGTTAACAAGTGCTCCTGTACATAGATAACTGGAGCCACCTTCTTTAAAAGTCATTTTTGCTACAGCATGTTTCTGAAGCTGCACTTGATCTCCTTCGGGACAATTTACATCAATGTCCTCATTCACATCGGCTTCTGTAGATTTTAATATGAGACCTTGTATGTCTTTATAACTTTGTCCTATTTCTCCAAGTATTAATGTGCCTTCGAATTCTGCTTCGTAAGGCTCATAGTATTCTATAATTAATTCTTTGCCGGGGAAATCGGCTACCATAAAGGTGCCAAACTCTTTATTGTTCTTTTCGGTAAAAGCTCCATATATTAAAGAATAATCGGGTTTGTATACGTAAAGCTTTGCTCCCGTAGGCAGTATGAATTTTTTGAAAAACAATTCTATCGAATATCCATTTTCTGCAACAATAGAATATTGCCAGATTGTACCCTTATCAATTTTAGTAATGGTTCCTTCTTTTTTAATATCGATATTAACCGTTTTAAAAACGGAATAGCGATTTGTAATGCCATTTTCAGTATCCTCTTTGAGAAGCTTTTCTGTGTTTAGTGCTTTTAATTTATGCGTTTCGTATGTCTGTGTTGATTTTAACTGCTGTACCTCACTGCTTTTAGGCATACCGCCTTCGGAAATTTGCGCATAACCACATACCGATATTAACAAGCTTAATAACGAAATATATCCTTTTCTCATACACTTAATCAAATTTCATATTGTAAATCTAATAAATTCGATTTTATTTACTACTAATTACATGTAGAATTAATTATACCCTATTTTCTGTTATTGGTTTCAAAAAACTGTTTTTAAAATGCTTTTGATTAAAGTTTAAAAAAAACAAGTAGGAAATGCTCTAATTATAATCTACATTCTCAAAACCGGTCATACGGTATCCCATAATCATTACGGTATCTACTAATTCATCGTTTCTATTGTAATATCCTGCACGAAAAAAGATGATCTCAGTCATATTATCTTCAGTAAACGACATATTATCAAAGGTATAAGTTGCAAGGGTATACATAAAATCTTTTACTATAAAATTATCATTTATATAGCCCTCAATAGATATTTTCTCTACATCATAATTTCCCTGGTTTGTCACATCAATCTGATCGGTCTTTAAGGCAAAGAAACCTGTATCGCCCAGTATTTTTGCTTTAACACGAAAATTTGTATTGTAAAGGTTATCAATGACCAGGTTACTATCGTTATTTGGATCCAAAGCTGTTACCATATAATATGGAGAACTATACTGATCTCCCAAATCTCCCCCGGGAAATTGAAATACAATCCAGTTCCCAGCCAGTTTATTCGGGTATCCGTCTGCATATTCGATTTTGTCTTCGTCCTTATTACACGAAATAAGAATAAACAGTATTGATAAAATAAAGTGAATCTTTTTCACATGCCATCGATTTATTTGCATCACAGTCATATTATTCTTCTTCAATTTTTTTCCATTCTACAGGAAAGCCAGCTCCGGCATAATAACCTTCAAGTAGATAAAATGTCCAGTTTAAGGTTGATTGTGAATATGTACCACCGACAGAAGCATACTTACCAAAATCCCCATCGCCATGCAACAAAACAAGTTGATTTTTTCCGAGGTCGACAAATCTACCCCTGGTTGTGGTTCCCGGATATCCAAATACCTCAGAGCATTTGTAGAGCCCATTTGAATCGATACGTTCAACTTTCATCTGGACAAATGGTTCATAAGTTGTGCCTTCGTATGTGCCCGATAAATCGTTTGATGACACATTGTTGCGTGTGACACTAACAACACGTTCTGCTAATGAATAAATTCCATCCTGATTTTCTGCATAATATTGAATGAAATAAACACCTACTGTCGATAAGTCAACTTCGCCGCTGGAATATACAGAAAGGGGAGTTCCATTATCGTAAGCCCGTGCTCCCGGATCTTCGTACTCTGCTGAATCAGAAATCACAAAAGACTGAAAATCGCCATCTATTAATTCAAATGTAGGATAGGTAGAAATGTGCGATACATCTTTCGTGTCATACCATTTCTCACACGATGTAAATATCATGAGAAGAATTAAAATGCAAATTTTTCCAACTCTGGAGATTATATAAACCGTGTATTTATTGAATACTCTCATATTTAATTATTCTACATCCCACCAAACAGGAACAGAAACATCTTTTTTTGAAGGAGTGTTCTTGTTTGTTGTATATTCTGATTCATGGAAAATCAACCTTTTGGGAAACTTACCACTTGTTACATTATTCACAGATACAGTGTATTCTCCGGGAATATAATTACTGTTCTCTGCTGATACGGAGCTTATTTTCGGTATACCTGTTCTGTTCTGCTCGAAAAAAAGTTCCAGGTTTTGTATGCCGGAAAGTGCTACCCATTTCTGGGTAATTATATCAGAAATAAATTCATCTGTTGAACTGCCATCAGCCGGCAAAGCATATATGTCCTCAAGTAACGGATTCGCGGCTTCATCAGCATTTTCCTCGCCCAGCAACCGCCTAAATGAAGATTTCACCCCTTCATCATATTTTTCTTTTAATGTTATATAGTCTTTAACCTGGTACCTGGCAATTGCTTCTGCCTGGAGGAAGCAAGATTCACTATAACTTATCAGGTAAACAGGAGCGTTGTGCAGCATAAGAGGTTTTGAATAGCTGTTACTGTTAATGCCCGATGATTCGTTTGGAGCATAATAATCGCCCTGAGGCAGGGCTTTGTGGGAAGCTCCATTTGAAGGTACGTTAAATAAAGTATCTAGTCTCTCATTATCCCTGTTAAAAACCATAAAACTATAGAAAGTGTAACTCAAAACCAGGTTTGGATTACTACTAAAGGAGACCATTTCTGTTTCATAAAGTGGATTACGTTTGCCCGAAGAATTAGCGTATATGCTCACACAAGCATCCTCGCTAAGGAATTTTGTCTTATCGGAGTATAGCTTTTCAACCCCCTGTCTAGCATACTCAGGTTTTGCAAGGCTTTGTCTGATATACATTCGAAGTTTCAACGTGTTAGCAAATGCCACCCACTTTTGAATGCTGCCGTTAAATACCAAATCTCTGGTCCCTATATTATCATAATCTTCGGCATCATAATCGAGACTGAGTGCATAATCGATACGTGCAATAAGACTGTCATATACATCTTTGCCCGATTCATATTTCGGTTGGATAATTCCTTCGTCACCTTTCAAAGCTTGAGAGAATGGAATTTCATCATACAAATCGGCAAGAACCTGGAATGTGTATGCCTGCATAACTGTCGAAATAAGGTAATAATCGTATCGTTCATCTTTCAGTGATTCTGTTCTGACATATTCAAAATTCTTGAGCGCTCCAGAATATAACGACCCAAACTGATTGTCGTCGTATGTGCTGCTATTGATATCATAAGAATCGATGCCTGAATATTGAGATGCTCCGGGAGATTGTGTCCAGTGTTGCGACCATAGAGCCCCCAACACCTGGTAACGCCCCCCCATAACATAGGCTACCGATGATATACCAGCAGCCAAAAACTCTGTGTATTCAACATCAGTTGGTGTATCAGGATTATCATTTACATCGAGCCAGTCTGAACACGATACAGCAGACATAAAAACCATGAAAGAAAGAGCTCTACAAAAATTCCTTCTGAAATAATTCATCGTCCGTATTCCAATATGTGACCTGTTTTGTTTCATTTGTTAAAATTCAACCTGTAAATTAAAAGAAATACTTCTTACCGATGGTTGTGCCCCATATTCGCCAAAATCAGCAGCCAAATCGTTTCCAAAGGTTGTAAGTTCAGGATCAATGTATTTCTGATCAGCTGGTGTCCATATCAGCAAGTTCTTGCCGGTGACACCCACAAATAATTTACCAGCTCTTAATTTTTCTGCCCAGCGAGCGGGTAGATTATATCCAACAGAAACTTCTCTGAGTTTGATAAAGCTCTTATCGATGAGTGAGGCCCCATCAATTTCAGTACCCCCATTTCCCCAAAATTCTACAATTTTAACCCGATCGATAGGGGTTGTGTTTTCGGCATAAACAGGATCTCCGTTATCATCTGTAGCAACCTCGCAAACGGAATTCGGAATAATAAATGGTTGACGATTGTTGTAAAGTGTTTCAGATACTGTACCAGCCCAAAGAGTAATATCCTTTGTGCGTGAATACATAATACCTCCTATCCTGAAATCAATATTGGTTTTCAGGAATATGTTTTTATAGGTAAACGTATTATTAATGCCTCCGTAAAATTTATATTGTGAATTGCCATATTCTTTTAAATCATCTGCAGCTACAGGTAATCCCTGGTTGTCGACAACCATTTTACCATCTTCGGTGTATTTTGGTGCACGACCCATAAAAACTCCCACTGGTTTTCCGGGTATAGCCACCCATGAAATCTGCTGACCTCCATCAACACGTAAGGCATTCAATTCTGCCATATCGAGCTGGGAATTAAGAGATACCAGCTCATTGAAGTTTCGTGTAAAATTAAGGCCAATTTCCCATGAAAACTTGCTTTTTTGTATGGGAATGAAAGTAACCAAAGATTCAATGCCATAGTTTTTTAGTTCTCCGAGGTTCTGCATCTGCGAAGAATATCCGGTAGAATAGGCAACGGGTGATGCCCAAATCAGGTCGCGTGTTATTTTATTATACCAGGCACCATCGAATGTGATACGATTTTTGAAAAAGCGCAAATCAGCACCAATTTCATATTCAGTTGTCATTTCAGGGCCAAGGTTTGGATTGCTGATATAGTTGCCAATTTCATATGAATTGACACCTGTAATTGTTGGAAAACTGAAATAGCCATATCCATCGCTTTGTGCCGACTGTCCTACAACCGAATTGATAGAGTAGGGGGGAGCATCGTTTCCTACCATTGCCCAGCTGGCACGTAGTTTTCCAAAATACAAGACCTTTTTCAGGGAGGGTATAAGTTCTGTTATGACCACACTGGTATTTACACCCGGGAAAACATATGAATTATTATTTACAGGAAGGGTTGAACTCCACTCTTTACGCATAGTTCCAGAAAGGAAAACGGCACTTTTCCACGATAAATCCAGTCCGGCATAGATACCAACCATACGAACCATAGCAGAGCTTTCTGCCGATGATGGATTATCTAGTGCGTTCGATAAGTGATGAAATCCTTCAAGGCCCATATAACTTACGCCTGTGCCAAAACCTTCTGATTTTCGCTCATTTATCGATTGTCCGGCCATTGCGCTAATATCGATGGTTTTAAACGTTTTACCCCAGGTAAGAATTATATCACTATTTAATTGTTGCGAATTTGTATAGGAAAGGCTCCTTGATCCATAAGCAGAAACAGAAGAAAATTGATTATTTCCTTCAGGGGCGATTATTTCGCTCCACGATTTTCGGTTTTCGTCAGATATGTCAGCCCCAATGCGCCATATGGTTTTAAAATTTAATGGTAAATTCAGGTTTAGCTCAAGATTTCCAAAAACCCTGTTTTCATGGTTTTCGTTTCCGTTATTATTAAGTATGAAATAAGGATTAACCGTATAAATAGAATAATAATTGTCTATCGTGTTAAATATATTGGACAAATCTTTTTGTTCCAGCAAGGAGATGTCTCGTGGAGTTTGCATAATCTGGTTGTAAACCGATGCATCACCTTGTCCTGTTGGTACCGAACTGTTGTTTTTTAATATATAGTTTAAAGCTGCGGATACCTGGATTCGCTTTCCTATTTGCTGAGATCCCCTTATGGAAACGGTGTGCTTTTTGTAACTATCGGCATCGGTAGGAAAAATACCGTTCCATGTAACATTTGAATACGACAAGTAATAAGTTGTTATTTCGTTTCCTCCAGATACAGATACGGCATGAGACATACTCATCCCTGTTTCAAAAAAATCCTTGACATTGTCTGGTAAAGCTCTATAGGATTTAACCCTGATTGTACTATC
>JAHEEB010000113.1:6623-9075 GCA_024640925.1 Bacteroidota bacterium
GGCCTGTATTGGTCATCAAATGCCGGCCCCCAACTCATATTTTCGTATAGAACCAGGTTACCGTATATTCCCTGACCATAGCTGTTCTGATAATCGACAAGTCGAAGAGGGTTTTCGAAACCAATCTGTCCGGAATAGGTTACTTTGGCTTTTGATTTTTCCTTCCCTTTTTTAGTAGTAATGATAATTACTCCGCTGGAGGCTCTGGAACCATATAAGGCCGTTCCCGAAGCACCTTTAAGAAATGAAACGGACTCAATATCATCTGTATTCAAATCGTTGATTTTATTACCAAAATCGGTTCCACCATTTATGGAAGAACTTCCCGATTGGGAATTGCTAACTGGAACCCCATCAATTACAAACAAGGGCTGATTTCCACCACTGAGTGACGATATACCTCGCATTAGAATTCTGGTTGAAGCACCTGGGGCACCAGAGGAAGAAGTAATATTAACTCCTGCTATTTTACCCTGAAGCGCAGTCAACATACTTTTGTCACCACGTTGCGAAATATCCTCTGTGTTAACAGCTGTTACAGAATATCCCAGTGACTTACTTTCTTTCGTTATTCCCAGCGCAGTGACAACAACTTCATCAACTTTAATTGTTTCAGGTTTAAGGGAAATATTTAATTCGTTTCTTCCTTCCAAAGCCACAATCTGGCTTTCCATTCCAATTGATCTGATTTCTAATGAAGCTGTTAACGACGAAACCTCAACGGAATAGTTTCCGTCAATATTGGTGACTACTCCATTGGATGTCCCGACTTCAATAATCATTGCGCCTGGTATAGGCAGATTGTTTTCATCGGTGATTTTACCGGCAACTGTATATTTTTGAGCATGACATACAAGTCCACAGATCAAAAAGGAGATAAAGGTCAGAATTTTAAAAACCGGCATGAATCAGCGTCAATTAAAGCGTTCAATAAATAACTTGGCAAATATAAAAGTATTGTGTTACATTCTACAACTTTTTTTAGCTCAGTTCAATAAATGATGACAAGGAAAGTTGTTCTGATTTCACCCCGCAATTAAATATTTCACCCCTAAAACAACTCTTTAACCGATTAATTCTTGTGTGTATCCCATTTTGTTGCAACAACCCTTTTACTGATGTTTCTTTGTTAGAAAAAAAATGGGTTATACGGAAAAACAATCAGTACTAAAAACAATTTTCAATTTAAAAAGCAGGGATATTTCACAATTTCCAAACAGAAATATAACCATCGAAAATTTTTGCTTTGAATCATCTTTTAATTTGGAAATCTCATCCACAGATAATATTTTTTTCGATCAATGTGTTTTAGGCAACAATAATACGAAGTTTACCTATCCAATTATAAGACCTGAATCACCGAATGCACGTAAAAATGCAATCATCATGCTGCATGGGTTAAACGAAAGAAGCTGGGATAAGTATCTTGCCTGGGCCAATACCCTGGCGGAACAAACCGGAAAGTCTGTAATATTGTTTCCAATCGCATTTCACATGAACAGGTCGCCTGAAAAATGGAATAATCCACATAGTATGGCACCTTTTGTAAGTGAAAGAAAAGTGAAAAATCCTGATGTTCAAAACCTGAGTTTTGTAAATCTTGCTTTGAGCGAAAGACTTACAATTCAGCCACAACGTTTTTTTCTGTCGGGCTACCAGGCTGCAAATGACTTACTACAATTAATGGATGAGATAAAAAATGGACAACATTCTTTATTTGACAAAGGTACCAGCATCGATTTTTTTGCCTATTCAATCGGAGTCCTTTTATCGCAAGTATTATTAGTTGCAAACCCTGAAAATCGTTTTGATGATTCTAAGTTTTTCTTTTTTTGTGGTGGTTCTGTTTTCGAAGGAATGAATGGGACTTCGAAATTTATATTAGACAATAAAGCCTTTGATTGCATTGTTGATTTTTATTGTAATCCAAAATCTCTCGAATCAACCAAAAATGGAATCTCAGATCTGATACACCGTACCTCCCTGGGAAGTGCATTTCGTTCGTTAATTTCAATAAAGGAGTTGAGAAAACTACCTGGCTCAATTTATACCAGGCTGATTCAGCAAACAAAAACAATAAGTTTGAGAAACGATAAGGTTATTCCTGCAGACAGGATAAAACAAACTCTTAGAGGGGCCGACGTTGAAGTATGGGACTTTGCTTATAATTATTCGCACGAAAATCCTTTCCCTGTTTTCAATAACAAACTTTACGAACTTGTAGACAAGGCATTTGAATCTGTATTTCGTCAGGCGGCCATTTATTTGGCATAGGGTGAATAGTGAACAGTGATGAGTGATGAGTGATGAGTAAAAGTGAAAAGTGAAAAGTGAAAAGTGAAAAGTGAAAAGTGAAAAGTGAAAAGTGAATAGTGTTTTACATTATGAACTACTCTCTTCTAAAGCAAAAAAGTAATCAATTATAATTATTAAAATGGCTGATGGAACACCT
>JAHEEB010000725.1 GCA_024640925.1 Bacteroidota bacterium
TTGATGAAGCCTGGAAACTTTTCCTTACCATCGACTCAAAAGGTGGTTATCTGAAAGCGTTGAAAGACGGTTATATTCAATCATTCATTGAAGAAACGGCTAAAAAACGCGATAACAACCTTGCTTCGAGACGGGATATTTTGCTGGGTACAAACCAGTATGCTAATATCAATGAGCAGGTTTTGAAACAGGTTGATATTACAAAAGCATTCCAGGAAGAAGCTCCGGAAGGAACCATTGTGAAGGTTATCAGAAAATACCGCAGTTCTGTTGCATTTGAAAAGCTTCGCCTGGCAACCGAGAAACACTCAAAAAGACCGAAAGTATACATGCTTACCATTGGTGACCTGGTTATGCGGAAAGCAAGAGCATCATTCTCCTGCAATTTCTTTGCCTGTGCTGGTTACGAAGTAATCGACAACATTGGTTTTAATACTCCCTCCGAAGGAGTGAAAGCTGCTCTTGATGCAAACGCTGATATAGTTGTAGTTTGCAGTAGTGACGAGGAATATGCTGAAATTGTACCCCAGATAAATGAACAATTAAAGAACAAAGCCATTCTTGTTGTTGCTGGTGCCCCTGCATGTACGGAAGACCTAAAAGCTAAAGGCATTACGAATTTTATTAATGTAAAATCGAATGTGCTCGACACGCTGAAAGGATATCATCAATTATTGGGAATCAAAGAGGCTTGATATTAATTTAATTTTAAGAAGTAATGAAACCAGATTTTTCGAAACTAGATATAAAAAGTGTCGCGTCCTCCAAGCATGCAGCAGCAGAGTGGGAGAAAAAACACAACATATCAAAAAACTGGCTGACACCGGAACAGATTCCTGTCAAACCAGTCTATACAAAAGATGATTTGCTCGAAATGGAGCATCTGAATTATGCTGCAGGTATAGCCCCATACTTACGTGGTCCATATTCAACCATGTATGTAATGAAACCATGGACTATCCGTCAATATGCTGGTTTTTCCACAGCTGAGGAATCAAATGCATTCTATCGTCGTAACCTGGCTGCTGGTCAGAAAGGACTTTCTGTAGCTTTTGACTTAGCTACACACCGAGGTTACGACTCTGATCATGAACGTGTTGTTGGTGATGTAGGTAAAGCAGGGGTTGCCATTGACTCCATTCTGGATATGAAAATTCTATTCGACCAGATCCCTCTGAATAAAATGTCTGTTTCTATGACTATGAATGGTGCCGTACTTCCTATTATGGCATTTTATATAGTTGCCGGAATGGAACAGGGAGCTAAACTCGAGGAACTGAGCGGGACTATTCAGAATGACATCCTGAAAGAGTTCATGGTTCGTAATACTTATATTTATCCTCCTGAAATGTCTATGAGGATAATTGCAGATATTTTCGAATTTACTTCGAAAAATATGCCCAAGTTTAACTCGATAAGTATCTCGGGTTATCACATGCAGGAAGCCGGCGCTACAGCCGATATTGAACTTGCCTACACCCTGGCTGATGGACTCGATTATATCCGGGCAGGTATTAAGTCGGGACTTGATATCGATGCTTTTGCCCCTCGACTTTCCTTCTTCTGGGCTGTTGGTATGAATCATTTTATGGAGATTGCAAAAATGCGGGCAGCCCGACTCCTTTGGGCAAAAATTGTTAAAAAATTCAACCCGAAAAGTGATAAATCGCTTGCCTTGCGCACACATTGTCAAACATCGGGTTGGTCGCTTACCGAGCAAGACCCCTATAACAACATAGCACGTACTTGTATCGAAGCTATGGCTGCGGCCTTAGGCCACACCCAATCGCTCCACACCAATGCACTCGATGAAGCAATAGCACTACCAACAGACTTTTCAGCGCGTATTGCACGTAATACACAAATATACATTCAGGAAGAAACACAGGTTTGTCGTTCGGTCGACCCATGGGCAGGTTCGTATTATATTGAATCGCTTACCCGTGAACTTGCAGAAAGAGCCTGGACATTGATTGAAGAAGTGGAAGAACTTGGAGGTATGTCGAAAGCCATTGAAACAGGTTTGCCAAAAATGCGTATTGAAGAGGCAGCAGCCCGTAAGCAGGCCCGTATCGACTCTAAGCTTGATACGATTGTAGGGGTTAACAAATACAAACTTGATAAAGAAGATCCGATTGATATCCTTGAAGTTGATAATACTGCCGTTCGCGAAGCTCAGATCAAACGTCTTCAGAAACTGAAGAAAGAACGCGATAATGCTGCAGTTCAGGCTTCACTGGCAAAAATAACCGAAGCAGCAAAAACAGGAAATGGCAATTTGCTTGCCTTATCTGTTGAAGCTGCTAAAAACCGCGCCACTCTAGGCGAAATATCCGATGCAATTGAAAATGTAGCAGGGAGGTATAAAGCTGTGATACGATCAATAAATGGGGTATACTCCTCAGAATCGGGCAATGATGAAAAATTTGCCCGTGCTAAAGAACTATGTAGCGAATTTGCTAAAATGGAAGGCCGCCAGCCTCGCATTATGATTGCTAAAATGGGACAGGACGGTCATGACCGTGGTGCTAAAGTTGTTTCAACCGGCTATGCCGACATAGGATTCGATGTAGACATCGGACCACTTTTCCAAACTCCGGCCGAAGCTGCCCGCCAGGCTGTTGAGAACGATGTTCATATATTGGGGGTATCATCTCTCGCAGCAGGACATAAAACTCTTGTACCACAAGTTATTGAAGAACTTAAAAAACTCGGACGAGAGGATATAATGGTAATAGCTGGCGGGGTAATACCTGCACAGGATTATCAGTTCCTTTACGATTCTGGTGTTATGGCCATTTTTGGTCCCGGAACACCCGTTTCGGAAGCAGCGATAAAAATACTCGAGATTTTAATTGAAGCATATAAAGACTAACGATAAAAGGGGTTGTTGAAATGAAACAGCCCCTTTTTTTTTCATATATAATTTATCAGAACTTTTCTCTTAAAAAACTGTAACTTATTGTTAAAAGAAATAGTATGGAAGAAGCAAAAGTTTTTATTGGTTTTTTGCAATCGAGCATAGCTCCAATTGCTCTTATATCAGGGGTTGGTCTTATTTTACTATCCCTTACAAACCGTTTGGGCAGAACCATCGACAGAACCCGATCCTTACTTACCGAACTAAGGACAGCTTCGGGCAGACGGATCGATACAATAAAACTTGAACTTACCGCACTGAACCGTAGAAATAAGGTTCTTAAATTTGCTATGGGCGGCATTGCATTCAGTATACTTACAAGCAGCCTTATTATTCCTGTTTTGCTTATTATGAATGTTTTTGCGACGAATATTCGGTTATTAGGCGAAGTTTTGCTTGTTATGAGTATTGGTGGAATAATTATAGCAGCTACTTTCCTTTTTATAGATGTTGTGCTTTCGCTAAAG
>JAHEEB010000726.1 GCA_024640925.1 Bacteroidota bacterium
ACTGGTTTCAAACGGGTATATCAACGACAAACCCTTACGTGAACTTTGTCAGTATATCGATGCCGCCAATATCAACCTAAAGTCGTTCAGCGATGAGATCTATCTCAGGCTGAATTCAGGAAAGCTACAGCCTGTATTGAACACCCTCAAGACACTGAGCGAAGAGGGAGTCTGGCTCGAAATCACCAATCTTATTGTTCCTTCGTGGACTGATGATTTTGATATGATTAAGCGTATGTGCGATTGGCTGGTAACCAACAACCTGGAAAATTATCCGTTACATTTCCTAAAGTTCCATCCAATGTACAAGTTAACAGAATTGCCATCGACACCTCTTGCCACACTACAGAAAGCCAGGGAAATAGCCCTGAAAGCAGGATGTAAATACGTATACCTGGGTAATGTTGCCGATGTCGATTCTATGAGTGTTTATTGCCCTAAATGCAAGTCCGTTGTAGTTCAGAGAAAAGGTTATACTATCGTCTCTAAAAATATTAAGAACGGAACATGCGTCAAGTGCGGAGAGAAAATACATGGGGTGTGGATATAAAGAATCAGTCAACAATATTTAACACTGTCTCGTTTCTGTGAATTCTTCAAGACGAATTTTACTGTAATCCGTCAGATTTGAGGATTTTTTAATCTGCTTTTCTATTATCTATTCTTCTTCGCACGAATTTTATTCGAGCATTTATGGCTATAAAAAAGAAGAAATCGTGTAAAACAAGAACATTTAAATTTCTATGGCTATTTATAAAAATGGTTCATATACAAATATCCGGAGCCCATTTAAACCTGTATCCAAGAGTTAGCGAAAACACCCAGGTTTGCTGAAAATCATCTGCAGATAATACTGAATAAAAATTCTTTCTGATTATTGTTTTTAAAGAGTTCTTCCAAACCAGTCTGTCAAGTCCACCATAGCTCATTGAAGAAGAAAAACTTGAACTTATCTTCGACATTTCATAGCTTGTTCCACCATAAATGCCGGCATGGTTACCATAAAAATCAGACAATCCCGCATCTATTCTCAACTTATTTAAATTGTAACTGCAAAATACAGAAAACAGGTTCACAACAGAAGAATTGGCGAAATCTGAAAAATGGTATTCAGCGCCAATACCAAAATCGTGATCTACTATTTTGAATATTCTCTTAAAAAGTATTTTTCCATTTGCCAGTCTGTTATCATCATTATTCGTTAAGAAGTTAATTTCAGATTTTATTCCAAACTTCAAAAAAAATGAATTTTCATAGAAAATATTAAATCCGTAGGGTAAATCTTTTATTCCTGAAGATAACCCTATCCCTGTTTTTTTATTGTATGAAGGGAAACAATCAAAGCAAAAATTACAGACTTCCTGTTCAAGCCTAATCTCAAAATAATATCCTCCATTAACTGGTATTTCTTGAATTTTATAACCGATAGATGATATAACCATTGTATCGATATCGCCCACATCGCAAAGTTTAAATTTTCCTTCTACATCAGTAATTGTTCCCTTAGCAGTTCCCTTAATCATTATATTACATCCAGGAATTGATTCTTCGGTTTCCGCATCCATAGCAACTCCCGACACACAAGTCTGTGCCTGTGTTGAGATACACATACAAATAACAATTACCTGAAGAAGAGTTCTCATATTGTTTTTTATAAAAGACCAAGAAATTTGGATACACCCCTAAAAATAAAGTGTAATTTTATAATGAACTTGTTTATTTTGATATTATGTTGAACATAAATTCATTTAGAACCTGGAAAATATTCATCCCGGGAATTCTTATATACACTGCATTCTTTTACTCCTGCGAGAAGAACTCTGATGAAGACATGGGTACTTACCTGGTCAGCTACCAGGAAAAGCTGAATTTTACCGTTGAAGAGGTTCAGTCCAGTTTGTATATTGCTCATTTAGCCTATCCATCAATCGATAGTATTTTGCCTGATACAAAATATGGTGTTACCGTTTATTCCATTGTATACCAAACCGAAATCCTCGGTGAAAAAATCAGGGCATCGGGCATCGTATGCATTCCTGAAGCCGAAGAATCTTTTCCGATTCTTAGTTTTCAGAATGGTACTAATACTTGCCTCTCAAATGCTCCCAGTGTGAATATGTCAAACCAGCTGTATACACTAGTAGAACTAATGTCGGGAAATGGTTATGTTATAGTCATTCCAGATTATATTGGCTTTGGAGAGTCGGATCAGATTCTACATCCGTATCTCAACGCACAATCAAGCAACCAGGCAGTTACAGATATGATACGTGCTACCCTGGAGCTCCTTGACAAAAAAGGTATTAAAGCTACGTGTAATAACAATTTATACCTGATGGGTTACAGCCAGGGAGGATGGGCTACTCTTTCAGCACTGAAAGAAATAGAAACCAACCCCATAGAAGAAATGTCAACTATTGCAGCTTCGTGTGGGGCTGGACCATACAACCTGATGGATATGAGCAGTTATATTATGGATTTGACAGAATATAAAAACCCTTTTTATTTCCCCTATTTTATCGAGTCGCATCGAAGAATTGGATTAATAAATGAACCTCTTAGTCTCTATTTCAAGGAACCCTATTCAAATACCATACCCGGACTCTTTGACGGAAGCCTGTGTAACTCCGAAATGAATAGTTCCTTAACTACCGTAATAGCCGATTTATTCACACCTGAGCTCATTCAGAATTTTGAGACTTCCGCTGATTTTACAAGTCTGCGGGAGCAACTCACATTGAATAGCATAACACCCTGGAACTTAAAAACAAAGCTTGTACTCTTTCATAGTACAGGCGATCAAACCATTCCCTATCAGCAATCGGTTGATATGTACAACTCCTTATTAAAGCAGGGGGTAGCAAGCGACCTAATGAGCCTGAGGATCATAGAAAACGACACGATTGATCATGAAGATGCTGTAATAGACTGGGGGATTTCCACAGTAAGCTGGTTTAACTCTCTCCGATAAATACTCAATCAAACCAGGCCAATCCAGGATTTGGAACCCTCGTAGGGCTTTGTACCAATAATCTGACTTTCCTAAAAAAACTTTCAAACCTCATAAAAATCGTCCTTTGGCGTACCGCAGACCGGGCAAACCCAATTGTAAGGAAGATCTTCGAATTTGGTACCCGGTTTAACACCATTTGCCTCATCGCCTTTCTCTTCATCATAAATATAGCCGCAAGCGCCACATTTATATTTAAAGCTGGTTTCTGTTTTAACCTCCTGTTCTGATTTGTCGACATATGTGGGCGCATTCTTTGGGGCGACACCTTTTTTCACTTTCCTGTAATATTCATATGTCATGGGTTGCAAATCATCCGACAGAATTTCAGCCTCGACAACCTCACCTACAAAAATAAGATGTGTGCCAACATCGT
>JAHEEB010000114.1 GCA_024640925.1 Bacteroidota bacterium
TGGAGTACGGTTAAAGATGAAGTTAACAACCCGTCAAATTTGCTTAGCACATCCTTCACTCCTTCTTCTACGGGTTATTATGAATTTGAAATTACTGTAAGCAAGTTTTCTTCAGGCTATACATCGGGCAGATACTGTCTTATTGTTTCATATGAATAACTCTTACGACTATGAAAAAAATAGTATTTATTACAGGAATTATTGCTATTTCTTTTCATTCCCTTTGTCTGGCGCAAGATAAAAACTCAGTAAAATCAATCTATAATGTAGCCAATAATGAAGTTGAAGTTTTGGAAGAGTGGGGATATGAGATTGTTCATCTTGATTTCAATAGTCTTTCTGTTAATGCTCCATCGATTGACACAAGAAGGGATTTTTCGAAAGAAGATGAATGTATTATACTTGCTTATGGAGACAGCCTTAGATTTAATAAAATTCAACTCGAACTGTATATTGCGGAGAATGATGATTGGAAACTTGTTGGCACTGGTGAACCGTTAACTGAAGACACTCCATTTACTTCCTATTTAGTTATAAACCCCGATAAAACAAAAAATTACCGGGTTAATGTTGTTGCCAGTGGATTTGCAGCCAATACAACAGCCGGGAGATTTTTCTTTGTTGTAGGAAATAAAGCAGGAAAATTAAATATCGGTTCGAATTCAAGGGAATATGTTAAATGGAAAGTTGCAAAAAACGATTTAAAATACAGTAATTACCAACCCTATACGAGCACGTTTGAAATAAATATTGCTGACAATTTAATTAAACAAACTGTTTACGGAACCATAACTACGTATTATATTGAAACAAAAGGAACAACAGAAGAACAGGAAAAACAAGGGATATTTACATACACTGGTTATGATTCTTATGGAAAAACCTATCTTTTTAAAATTGATACCGTCCTAAAAACAATAATGATTATTGAATATAACAACAAGAATGTAATGTTTGGTTATATTTATTACCTGACGGGTGATATATTGTAACCCTCCTCTTCCTGCTTGTTTTTAAGATCTTCCGTCATTGTATCTATTGATTCTATTCTTTTTTTAAAGGTATCAATCCATAATCTATGCTCAAGCGAAATCTGGTCGTTTACCAACGAAGCAAATTCAACCAATGCTTTGTTGTTCCCATTTGCTACCAATTCCCTTACATCATCAAGTTTTCCTCTTATTTGAGCCAATGAAGAACGGGTACGTTCGAAATTTTCTGCATTTTTCCCATATTGGTTAAATGCAGCAGAGTTGGAAATTTTTGATGATAGTGCCTGACAAATGATGGCTAACGATGTGATTGCTGTTAGGAATGTATATTGTGTACCTACTCCTAAAAAACTTCCGACAGCAATTGCTAAAGTAGCTCCGGCCATAAGCCATGTACTATATGAAAGTGTTTTATTTGCCATTAACTGGTTTTGTTTGCTCCTAACCGTGTAATATGCCAGTTCTACATCAAGTTGATATCTTCTGAAATACTCTAGTTTAAGTAAAGACAGAAAAACATTATTGGAGTTTATATTATATTGAACAAGCTGGTTAAAATAATCAATTCTTAATGTTTCGGCTGAGGCCCTTCCTGACATCCATAAATGGAGAATGTTGCCGGTTTTTATTAAACGTAATGCTGCTCCTGTTGATATACTGAATATTACACTTAATGCAGAGAAGGTTATTATACCAGAATCAAGGTAGAATTCATCCATAGGAATGGTTGTAACAACAAGAATTGATGCTGTAAATAATACAGTTAAGAAAGCAAACCAGTTAGCATATCTTGACCATTTTCGGAATTTTCTTTGATAATCCAAAGCCCTTTCATTCCATGTATCATATTCCTCCTTAATGCTTTCTAATTTTGAGGATTTTAAAATATCAGCCAATTCGGGGGCATTTTCTTCAAACTCTTTGAAATGATTTCCAGATTGCAATACATAATCGGTTGGAGACTGCTCTCCCACAAGTTTTTCTGCTTTCAAAATAAGTTCCTTGATATTCATTGTTTACAAAATATCATACACCTAATTTAGTTAATTTTCAGCATAATAGATAATATTTTTAGAAATTACAGATGCCAATTCCTAATCCCTATTCCCTATTCCCTATTCCCTATTCCCTATTGCCTAATCCCTAACCCCTATTCACTATTCACTATTCACTATTTAAAATACACTTATCCATTAAAGTTAAATTATAATATAATACTTTTGCCAATGCGCTTGTCTCATCAGAAATTCATAATATCTTAAATAGGATGAAAACTACTTTTTCTATCATTTGTTTTATCTCCATTTTTATTTTGTCTTGTAACAAAGACAAAAAGAATGTCCCTGAAACCGATAAGGTTAAAGATTATTTGGTACTTACACTAGCCCCAAAATCGGTTACCATACACAATAATTTCCCCGCAACCATAGAGGGTCAGCAGGTAATAGAGATACGACCTATGATAAGTGGATATATTCAGGAGATAAAAGTTAATGAAGGGGAACGTGTAAAAAAAGGTCAACTGCTTTTCAAAATAAGAAATCCGCAATATGAACAAGAGGTATTAACCGCCAAAGCAAGCATTAATAGCGCTGTTGCTGAAGTAAATTCGGCTAAAATGGAAATTGAGAAAGTAAAACCCCTGGTTGAAAAACAGATTGTCAGCGATTATCGTTTGAAATCGGCAGAACTCGCACTCCAGGCAAAAGAGGCAGCTCTTGCACAAGCCGAAGCGAATCTGAAAAATGCTGAAGCGAATCTGGGTTATACCAATATCAAAAGTCCACAGGATGGTATCATTGGTACTATTCCTTATAAAATTGGAGCTTTGGTAGGTAGCAATAGTACCGAAGCATTAACAAAGCTCTCTGATATAAGAAATATATACGCCTATTTTTCGTGGAACGAAAAACAGTTGCTTGATTTCCTGTCCGATTCACCTGGAATATCAATTGAGGAGAAAATAAAAAATTTACCCGAAGCAACACTTATTCTTGCTAATTCCGAAGAATACCCTGTAAAAGGGAAAATCGAAATGGCCAGCGGACTCATTTCAACGGAAACAGGCTCAGCTACCTTTAAAGCTGTTTTCTCTAATGCGAACGGGCTTATTCGAAGTGGATCGAGTGCTACTGTGCGAATACCGGAAGTTAAAGATAGTGTCTTAATTGTACCCCAGGGAGCGACATATGAATTGCAGGATAAACGTTTCATTTATACAGTAGGCGCCGACAACAAAGTAACTGCCATTTCCTTTACTTCCATTCCAAGCGATGACGGAAAATACTTTTTAGTATCTGATGGCCTTAAAGCCAGAGACAGAGTGGTTATCGAAGGAGTCGCCTCACTCAAGGATGGTACTGAAATAATTCCAAGAGATACAAGTGCTGTTAGCTTTTACGGTGATATTAAATAATTTTTACGATGTTTAAGAGATTTATAGAGCGTCCCGTTCTCAGTACGGTAATTTCGATAATCATTTTAATGTTAGGAGTGCTGGGGTTAGTCGAATTACCCATAGAACAATATCCTAACATTGCTCCTCCTACTGTTCGTGTCTCGGCCAATTATGCTGGTGCTAATGCTGAAGTAGTTCTTAACAGTGTTATAATACCTCTCGAAGAGCAGATTAATGGAGTAGAGGGAATGACCTATATGACATCGAGCGCTAATAACGATGGAGCTGGTACAATCAATGTCTTTTTTAAGGTCGGTACCGATCCGAACATGGCCGCCGTGGAAGTACAGAACAGAGTCTCCTCGGCTTCAAGCCTTCTCCCGGCCGAAGTTACACGTGCTGGTGTTACAGTAAGGAAACAACAGGGTGGTATGTTGCTTATGGCTGCTCTCTATAGCGATAATCCGGTTTACGATGAATTGTTTCTCCAGAATTATGCCAACATTAACATTATCCCAAAAATACAAAGGGTAAAAGGCGTAGGAAGTGCTTCGGCATTTGGCTCAAAGACCTATTCTATGCGTATTTGGCTGAAACCGGATTTAATGGCTGTATATGGAGTTGTACCTTCTGATATTACTGCTGCCTTAAACGATCAGAGTATCGAAGCTGCCCCTGGAAGATTTGGTGACCAGGGCGACCAGAGTTTTCAATATGTGATTCGGTTTACCGGGAAGCTAAAAACGGTAGAAGAATTTGAAAATATTATTATCAGAGCCGAAGAAAATGGACAATTTCTCAGGCTTAAAGATGTAGCTAATGTTGAGCTGGGCGCTCAGGCATATAACACAGGCCTGCTGGTAGATGGAAAACCGGCAACAAACATTGCTGTCAGCCAGACCTCGGGTTCGAATGCCCGTGAAGTAATCCTCGAATCGCTAAAAGTGTTGGATGAAGTTGCAAAATCTTTTCCGGAAGGTGTTCATTATATTAATACAGTTAATGCGAACAAGTTCCTCGATGCTTCCATTAAAAAAATCTTAAGAACCCTGCTGGAAGCCTTTATACTTGTATTTCTGGTTGTATATCTTTTCCTGCAGGATTTCCGTTCAACACTTATACCGGCAATATCTGTGCCTGTTGCTATTATCGGAACATTCTTCTTTTTATTCCTTTTTGATTTCAGTATTAACCTTCTGACTCTTTTTGCTTTACTCCTTGCTATCGGAATTGTGGTGGATGATGCCATTGTTGTTGTGGAAGCCGTTCATGCAAAACTCGACCAGGGGTATACTTCTCCCCGCAAAGCATCTATAGATGCCATGAATGAAATTTCGATGGCTATCGTGTCAATTACGCTTGTTATGGCTTCGGTATTCGTTCCTGTTACTTTTATTACAGGTTCCTCAGGGGTTTTCTATAAACAATTTGGGGTTACACTGGCTATCGCCATCATTATTTCAGCCATAAATGCCCTTACTCTGAGTCCTGCACTTGCTGCTATTTTCCTGAAACCGAAAACAGGTGATGTAAAAAAGCATTGGGGAATTGGTAATTTCTATACGGTTTTTAATATTGGGTTTGAAGCCACTAAAGCAAAATATATCCAGTCTGTATCGTTTCTTTCGGGTAAAAAATGGATTGCTCTTTTAGGTGTTGTGGTTTTTAGTTGCGGATTTGTGATTTTAATGAAAACAACTCCATCCGGTTTTGTGCCTGAAGAAGATATGGGAACCGTCTTTATCAATATCAGCCTCCCTCCTGCCTCTTCACTCGAACGAACCACAATAGTTGCCAACCAGGTCGACAGTATTGCCAGAACCATTCCGCAAATAAACAGCGTATTGCGTATGGTTGGCCAAAATATGATGGCCGGAAGTGGTAGTTCCTATGGCCAGGTCATCCTTCAGTTAAAAAACTGGGAGGATAGAGATGGGGTCACAAACGTGGATATAATTGAAACATTAATGAAAAAAACTTCCGGGATAAGGGATGCTACAATCATGCCTTTTTCTCTTCCAACCATTTCGGGGTTTGGTATTAGCGGGGGTTTTTCTTTTCAATTACAGGATAAAGGCGGGCACTCAATTCAACAGTTTTATAAGGTATCGCAGGATTTTCTGGCGGAACTAAATAAACGTCCTGAAATTCAATTGGCATTTACCACGTTTAATCCGAATTTTCCCCAATATTTACTCCAGGTAAATGTTCCAAAAATAAAACAAGCCGGATTAACCGTAAGCAATATTATGTCGGCCATGCAGGGTTATTTTGGTGGAATATATGTTTCTAATTTCAACCAGTTTGGCAAACAGTATCGTATCATGATTCAGGCCGATGCTGAATACCGTACAAACCCGGAATCATTGAATAAAATACTTGTACGTACTGATAATAACAATATGGCACCTGTTACTGAGTTCATCACCCTGACAAAAGTTTACGGACCCGAAAGTATTTCAAGGTTTAATATGTTTACAGCCATTGCAATAAACGGATCTCCAAAGAAAGGGTATGGATCAGGCGATGCCATGATAGCAATAAAAGAAGTGGCTGAACAGACTCTTCCCCAAGGGTATGGTTATGAGTTTTCGGGCATAAGTCGTGAAGAAGAGAACAGCGGTTCACAGGCTATATACATATTCCTGTTAAGTGTACTTTTTGTTTACTTCCTGCTTAGTGCCCTTTACGAAAGCTATCTTCTGCCATTGCCCGTATTACTTTCGCTGCCCGTTGGATTATCTGGCATATTTGTGTTTGCAAAGGTTTTTGGCATAAACAACAACATTTATATGCAGATTTCAATGATCATGTTAATTGGACTTTTGGCTAAAAATGCTATTCTGATTGTGGAATTTGCCGCAAGACGCAGAGAACAGGGAATGCCCATTGCTACTGCCGCTCTGGAAGGAGCAAAAGCACGACTAAGACCAATTTTAATGACATCGCTGGCTTTTATTTTTGGCATAATGCCTTTAATGTTTTCTACTGGTGCCGGAGCAAATGGAAATAAATCGATTGGGTTTTCAGCTGTAGGAGGAATGCTGTTCGGTACCATGTTTGGCATTCTTGTTATACCTGTTTTGTTTATCATTTTCCAGACTTTACAGGAGAAATTAAGGAAGAAAAAAGATACCGATGATGGAATAAACCAGGAACCAATTAATGTAAAAAACTAAATTTTATGTGCATGCAAAATTGTATAAAATCATTTCTAAGTTTATTGATGTTCATGCTCATTCTGAATTCATGCAAGGTATTGCAACCACATAAAGCTCCTGAATTATCGTCAGATGATAAACTTTACAGGGAATTAGCGATTTCTGACACTGCAAACATTGCCAATGTGCCCTGGAGAAGCCTCTTTACAGATACTCTTTTGCAATCATTAATAGAAGAAGCTATTATTAATAGCCCTGATATGCAGATAGCCGTAGCTCGCATGAAAAAAGCAGAAGCCAATCTCCGGCAAAGTAAGGCTGCGTTTTTTCCATCGCTAAATGCGAATGCCATTGCCACGTTTAAAAACGCCAATTCAGATGGCTCCGGAACATCAGAATTTTATGAACTTTTCGGAAGTACAAGCTGGGAGGCTGACATCTGGGGTAAATTTAGAAGTACAAAAAGAGCGAATATGGCGGCTTTCCTTGAAAGCGAAGCTTATAAAAGAGCTGTACAAACTCAATTAATTGCCAATGTAGCTATAACTTATTATTCACTTCTTGCTTTCGATGAACAGCTTCTAATTACAGAAAAAACGCTGGAAAAAAGAGAATCAAATGTTGAGGCTATGAAATTGTTAAAAGAAAATGATGTAATAACTGGTGCTGACCTGGTTTTGAGCGAGGCAAACCGTTACGCTGCTGAAGTTACTCTACCCGATTTGAAACAAAATATTTATGAAACAGAAAACACAATAAACATGCTTCTTGGCAGAAATCCTGGTCCAATTGCACGAAGCACTCTTGCCGAACAGGAAATCTCTGCTGATTTGAAATATGGAGTCCCTGCTCAGTTGCTTGCCAATCGCCCCGATGTTCAGGAAGCTGAATATAAATTCAGGTACTACTTTCAAATGACAAATATTGCACGTTCTTATTTTTATCCCTCCCTTACCATTACTGCTTCTGCAGGTATTTCCGAAACTGATTTATCGCAACTGTTCGATGCCAGGACAATTTTCTGGAACATAGCAGGCGGGGTGACCCAGCCTATATTTAACCAGGGGCTAAACAGACAGCGATTAAAGGTTGCACAAGCAAATGAGGAAGAATCGCTCATTGCTTTTAAACAAACACTTTTAACTGCCGGAACTGAGGTGGTAAATGCTATGCACGAGTATCAGACCGCAACCGAAAAAATAACTATACGAACAAAACAGATAGAATACCTTGAGAAATCGGTTGACTATACCATGGAGCTTCTTAAATATACTTCCTCTACCAACTATACCGATGTACTGACTTCTGAGGTGAATCTGCTTTCAGCCCAGATTAATAGTGTAAACGATAAGTTACAACAGCTTGAAGCTATTGTTTTTCTATACCAGAGTCTGGGTGGTGGTTGGGAGAAACAAAGCTTGTAGTCAGTATAATAAGGGTTTTTATCGAACCAATAAAGTTTTTTTTCAATCTGATAGGGGTTTTAGGGGATTATTAGGGGTTTTTGCATAATCCAATAAGGTTTTTTGCCAATCTAATAGGGTTTTTGGCCAATCTAATAAAGTTTTTTGCCAATCTAATAGGAGTGCGACCTATTCTAATAGAGGTTTTACCTTTCCTAATAGATATTTTACCTAAGTTAATATTCTGAAAATCTACTATTTCGAATTTTCTATCCTGAACATCGTTTTTAATGCGTTAGGTTTTAAATTTTATTAATATTTTTTTAGATGTTTTAACATTCATCGATTTTTATTCTGATTATATATTTGCCTCTGTACTTAGAGTCATTTAAAGCATGGAGGATTTTTTATGTCAACACGTACAAAGTGGTCATTTCTGGTATGGTTTCAATTAGTTGGAATAGTACTTCTCAGTAATCAAAACATTTTAGCAGCCAATGGGGTTACCTTGTATACTCCCTATACAAAAATTTCCGTTCCACCCGGAGAATCGATCGATTATTCCATCGATGTAATTAACAAGAGCAGTGTGCTTCAAAATATTGGAATATCGCTGATGGGAATGCCCAAAGGATGGAACTATATTTTAAAATCGGGTGGATGGAATATTGAACAACTCTCCGTACTACCTGGTGAAAGAAAAAACCTCTCCCTTAAAGTATTGGTTCCTTTGCAGGTCGATAAAGGGACTTACCAGTTTAAAGTTGTAGCCGGAGGATTTGGTTCCCTGCCATTATCGGTAATTGTATCGGAGCAGGGTACTTTTAAAACAGAGTTTACCACAAAACAATCGAACATGGAAGGTCATGCTAACTCCACCTTTACTTATAATGCAGATTTAGCAAACCGTACAGCAGATAAACAGACATATGCCTTAATGGCTCAGGCCCCGCAAGGCTGGAATGTTACATTCAAGGTGAATTATAAACAGGTAACTTCCGTTGATGTGGAGGCAAACAGTATCGCAAATATCACGGTTGATATAAATCCTCCTGCTCAAATCAAATCAGGAAGTTATAAAATTCCGGTGTTTGCCAAAACAAATGCTGCCT
>JAHEEB010000727.1 GCA_024640925.1 Bacteroidota bacterium
AGTAATAATATTTACTGCCTTTTACAGGATCATGATGGATTTATATATATTGGTACATTTCTCGGACTCAACCGAATAAATCCAAAAACAGGCAGAATAACAAGTTTTCAGAATATAAACAATCCATATTATTTTGAAGCCACCGTTATTCATAGTTTATTTGAAGACAGAAACCATGTTCTATGGATAGGCACAGAAAGTGGGTTGATAAGTATCGGTTTTTCAGCAAACAAGTTTACAAAATATGCCGTAGATAGGATTAGTCCACCCGGAAAAAACAAAAAAGCGTTATCACAAGGTATTGTTAAATCTATTGGGGAAGATCCTCAAGGAAAAATACTTGTTGCTACACTGGGAGGATTGCATGTTCTTGATAAAAGCACAAATGAATTTACCATATTCCCTGCCAATAAAGAGAGAAATTATAGTTTAAACAATAACTTTATTAATTGCATTCTTTGCGATAAAAGCGGAAATGTATGGATAGGCACCGAAAAAGGGGGCTTAAACATGTACAATGGTTTCTCAAAACAATTCTATTTTTTTGCTCACGATCCTGAAAACAAGAACAGCATAAGTAGTAACATTATTAATTCCATTTATGAAGATTCTGAAAATATATGGATAGGAACAGCTGGAGGTGGGCTAAACCGATATAATAAAAAAACCGGAAAATTCACCAATTATTTACATGATGCAAAAAATCCTGCAAGTATCAATAGTAACTTCATTTCTGCCTTACTAATTAAAAATAATGAAATTTGGGTAGGTACCTGGGGAAGAGGTATTAGTAAAGCTTTGATTTCAAATGTTTCTGATAATCTGTTCTTTAAAACATACAGATACATGCCTGCAACACCTGAAGGTCCTCCATTTGTGTATGTTTCAAGCATAGTTTTCGATAACAATAATAATCTTTGGATAGGCAGATCGGAAAGCCTTGAAATATATGACAGGAAACAAAATGAATTTTATACGGTTAACGCTGGTTCAGTTTTTGGAAATCAAATAACGAGCATTTCGTGCCTTTATATAGATAGAAAGAACAATTTATGGGTTGGAACTACCATTGGTTTATTTATGATTAAATTAAAAAAAGGTCGATCTCCAAATGAGCTATCGAAACCCGATTCTATTTTCTCTTATGTATATAACCAAAATATAAGTACAACCCTTCGTGGAAATCACATTGTATCAATACTTGAAGACAAAAGAGGGAAGATGTGGTTTTCTGTATTTGGAAAAGGAATCTGTAAACTTGAGAACCTAAGTAGCAATTGTTTGAACGCTGAATTTGTTAGTTATTCCGCTGATAATGGCCTTTCCAATGATGTAGTTTATGGAATGCTTGAAGACAATAACAACAATTTATGGTTAAGTACAGATAAAGGAATCACAAAATTCAATTATATAAATTTTTCCACAACATCTTATTTTGTTTTGGATGGGTTACAAAACAATCAGTTTTACTGGGCTGCATATTTCAAAAATCGAGATGGAATAATGTATTTCGGCACAACTGAGGGGTTAAACTATTTTAATCCTGATAGTATTAAAACAAATCCATTCATACCAAAAGTGGTTATAACCGGATTTAAGCTTTTTAATCAAATTCAATTCACCGGCAAAGACGAAAAAAGCATACTGACTAAAACCATTTCAGAAACTTCCGAGATAGAATTGAGCTATAATGAGAACAGTTTTTCGTTTGAATTCTCGGCCTTAAATTATGTGCTTCCGGAAAAAAACCTATATAAGTATAAACTGGAAGGCTTTGATAAAGATTGGGTGACAACGGGTGCTGGCCGGAGATATGCCAACTATACCAACCTGAATCCAGGTACATATTATTTTTGTGTGATGGGGTCTAATAACGATGGGGTCTGGAATGAAACAGCCGTATCTATAAAAATTATCATAAACCCTCCCTGGTGGAAAACTGTTTTGTTTAGAATATTACTAATTCTTACCATAATAAGTTTAGTTTACCTGACTTTCAAATTAAGATTTAGAAGGCTGGAAAACATTAAATTGGAACTTGAAAAACAGGTTACCGAAAGAACACGTGAATTAAAAGAATCGAATAAAAACCTTAAGACAATAAACGAAACAAAAGACAAGCTTTTTACCATTATTGCACACGATCTTAAAAATCCATTTAATTCAATTTTAGGATTTCTTGAAATTTTGAAATATAAGTACGATAAAATAGATGATGCTAAGAGAAAAGATTTGTTGTCATTAATTGACACATCAAGTCGAAATTTATATAAGCTACTGGAGAACCTGCTCCAGTGGTCAAGATCTCAAACAAAAACGATAGAATTCAGTCCTCAGCCTTTCATTTTAAAAGACCTGATAATGACAAACATTGAATTGTTTAAAAATCAGGCAGAGAAGAAAAATATTGGCATAAGTTGTAGTTGTTTTAACGATATATTGGTTTTCGCTGATATTAATTTAACAAATACAATCGTTAGAAATTTGCTGAATAATGCAATCAAATTCACTGAAAATGGCGGTTCGGTTGCCATATTGGTGGAAAAATCAGAAAAAAATGATTTGGTTAAAATAACTGTTACCGATACAGGTGTAGGCATAGAAAAAGAAAAGTTACAGGAATTATTTAGTGCGGTTGGTGTAAACTCTACATCTGGAACTAAAGGGGAAACTGGTACCGGACTTGGTTTGGTTATCTGCCATGAATTTGTAGTAATGAACAATGGCCAGATTTGGGTTGAGAGTGAAGTAGGAAAAGGTTCCAGCTTTATTTTCACACTTCCGGTTGCTATCGATTTTTAGCACTTATCAGAGATTCTTATTGTTGTTAGTCTCCTCAATAACTCCATAATGGCTCACCAGTCCTCCAAAATCGATTAGTATATTGTCCAGAATAACCCCTGGATCAAGCGGATAAACTTTAAGGGTATGCAATCCCTTTTCCATGGGTGAAAATTCTATTGATTTGCTGGCGGAATTGCCCAATACATTCTGTTTCCACTCTTCCGATCGCCCATAAGTAGTAAAATCGATTGTTGTAAAAGGAGAGTTATCTATAGATACCGCCAACCGGAGCTTATGTTCGTTGTTGAGAGGATGAACCGGAACACAATTCACAAGTACAGTAAATGCCGAATCGGAAAAACTATAAAAATCATATTCTACCATAGATATTTCTTTGTTACTGTCAGATACTATCAAGGTATCTTGCTCAAATGGTTTTGCGATAAGGGAGCTCCCTGAATGGCCAAACCCTTCTGTTTTCTCCCAGTGTAATGTCCCTGTATGGGAAATCCGGCTATAGCTTGTAGCAAAAACGGATAATATCCCATTGGTCTCTACAAAACGGCATTGCGACAAATCACGATAATCCGAGGCTGTAAT
>JAHEEB010000728.1 GCA_024640925.1 Bacteroidota bacterium
TATAAAAAACAAAAGACATTTGATACTGGAAGATCTCACCTTTACCTAAGAAGAAATAGGATATGGAAAATGCGGTTACTGCAGAAATCAATAAAGGAATCAGCGACCACATGGTAAGATCGAGCATCAATACCTCCAATGAAAACAATACGCCGGCAATCGGGGCTTTAAAGATACCGGCAACAGCGCCAGCAGCCCCACAACCAATCAACAAAACTTTTGTCTTATAGTCAAGTTTAAATAATTGTCCCAATGACGAACCTATTGAGGAACCCGTCATTACAATCGGAGCTTCCAAACCAACCGAACCTCCAAAGCCAACTGTAAGGGTACTGGCAATAAGAGAACTGTAATTATTGTGTTTTTCTATATTTCCGTCTTTTTTTGAAATAGCAAATAATACTTTACTAATTCCATGACTGATATTTTCTTTTACAAAGAATTTAATATATATGATGGTGAGTAGTATTCCAACAAATGGGAATAACAGGTATAAATAATTCAGTTTATCAAACGCTTTATAGTGCAAAAGAAGATATTGGATATATCGAACAAGGTTCTTCAATATAACAGCTGCCAGTCCACTAATAAGACCAACGGCAAAGCTGAGTAAATAAATAAACTGTTTGTGTTTTAATCTTTTTTCTTTCCAAATAAGAAATTTCTCTACTAACTCGTTTATATATAGTTTATATGACGACATTTTAAATAAAATCTGAAATGAAAATAATTAACTCAGAATGAATACATTCCTTTTGGTTCTTCTAATCAAGCACTAATCTTGATAAAGATAGAGATTTTTGCATGATTTTGTTTATTTTGTTTTCATCATATAGTTTTTTTGCCTTCCTTTAGTCATTCTACCTATAAAGATCTGCTCATCCGATCATATTCTTTTCACCTCAAAGTTGAATATATTTTTGAATGGTTGTTTAATTGAAAAGAAAAAACCCCAAATTTGTTGCCATGGAACAATTTTTTTCAAGCCGGGTTGCTAATCTTTTTAAGATAGAGTACCCCATAATACAAGGTGGAATGGTTTGGTGCAGTGGTTATAAACTGGCAGCAGCAGTCTCAAATTCGGGGGGATTAGGTCTTATAGGAGCTGGCTCAATGACACCTGAAATTCTGGAGGAACACATTCAAAAGACCAGAAAAAACACGAATAAACCTTTTGGGGTAAATGTTCCTTTGATACACCGTAATGCAGCAGGTTTAATAGAGGTTATTTTAAGAAATAATGTGGAAATTGTTTTTACTTCTGCCGGTAATCCTGCACAGTGGACCCAAGTTCTTAAGTCTAGTGGTTGTAAGGTAGTCCATGTGATTGCCAATACTAAATTTGCTGTTAAAGCTGCCGATTCCGGCGTTGATGCTATAGTTGCTGAAGGGTTTGAAGCTGGTGGGCACAACGGACGCGAGGAGACAACTACATTTGTATTGCTGCCTTTAATCCGACAAGTTGTAAATATTCCCATTATTGCTGCAGGTGGTATATACAACGGTAGTTCTATGCTTGCTTCATTTGCATTGGGTGCCGAAGGTATTCAGGTAGGAAGCAGGTTTGCAGTATGCAAAGAATCTTCGGCACACGAAAAGTTTAAAAATTACGTTTTACAATCATTCGAAGGATCTACACGACTTTTGCTTAAAAGGCTTATTCCAGTGAGGCTTATGTTGAATGAATTTGCAATCCAGGTAACTGAGGCCGAGAACAGAGGGGCTGGTGTAAATGAACTTGCTGAGCTTTTAGGGAGTGGCAGATGTAAAAAAGGGGTGTTTGAAGGTGATCTGGTGGAGGGAGAACTTGAAATCGGGCAGGTTGCTGCCCTTATGAACAAATATGAATCGGCACAAGAGATAATCAATGATATAATCGATGGCTATTTCAAAGAAAAGAATCGCATTTGTGGATAGAGCTATACATAAAGCTCTTTTTTCAATACTCTTTATGTATATCAGTCTTGTCGGGTATTGTCAGGTTACCGATATTGATGTCCCGCGTATACGTTGGGTCTCTGTTGATATTAATACAGGTGAAGTTCACATAAGATGGGATTCGTCGTCTACCCCTGGTGTAAAATATTATACAGTTCGGTATGGCAGAATATCAAGTCCCACTAATCTGAAACTCTCCTGGCTAGAAGTAGATGGAGTGAAGATATATGCAGGCTCAGATCTATATCATTCTTTTGATCCATCGGGTTTAGTTGTAAATCCGAATAGCCAGCCAGTTGTTTTTGCAGTTAAAGCTCATATTGACGAAGATACAACAAGCCAAGTCGATCTTTTACCCTGGGATAGCACATTGTTTGTGCATGCCGAAATGGATACATGTCTTGCCGAAGCCAGACTAACCTGGAACCGTTATGATTATAACATGTGGCCAAAAGGAACCAACAGCTATAATATATTTATTTCTGAAGATGAAGGATTAACCTATCGCTTACTGGATGTTGTTTCGCCCGATACCCAAAATTATACAGTGCACAATATAGAAGCAAACAGAATATACAAATTCTATGTAGCTGCATTCTCCGATAATATTGCAGGCGATTCAGCAACATCTAATTCGGTACAGATAAATACCCATATGGCCAGAAATCCGGAATATATTCATGCCGATTATGCCACCTTTCTTGATAATAATGCTCAATTAAATTTTTCTATCGATCCAAACAGCCAGCTGAAAAAATACAACCTTTTGAGGTCTGTTTCTCCAGGAGGTACCTTTGACTCAATCATTCAATTGACACCAGTGAATAATCAGATACTTTACACCGATAAAATCGATTATACAGCAGGCCCTTACTATTATCAGCTCGAAGCAATTAACTTTTGCAATCAAGGTATAAGTATTTCTGAAAATACTGCTTCAACAATTGTGCTCGCCGGTTCCGGAGAGCCAATCTCTCCGGTATTAAGCTGGAATGGTTATACAAACTGGATAAATGGTGTTGAACATTATTCCATTGAGCGAAAATTAACTGATGGTGATTTTTCACAACTCGAAAATACCAATCAAACAACCTTTACCGATGAAGGATTGGAAGAACTTAGTGGCACCGGCATTGGATCAGAAGTTTGCTACCGTGTTACAGCTCTTGAAAATAATAATCCATATGGAGTCAATGCATCCAGTTTATCCAATGAGATATGTTTTGAATTACCCGTAAATATCCGGATGGAATACGATGCATTTATGCCCGGAAACGAGACTGACAATAATACATTTGGCCCCAGCATTGATTACCTGCCCGATGATTATAAATTTGAGATATTGGATCGTTCAGGAAATGTAGTTTATGAGTCGTCTGACCCAAATAATACAAGATGGAATGGAAAAATAAAAGGCTTGTTTGCACCAGCTGGAGCATATAT
>JAHEEB010000729.1 GCA_024640925.1 Bacteroidota bacterium
TGCAGGTTGTAAACCTCTTTTGGTTAACTTTAACAGTACTTCTACTCCGGGTGATGCCAGTATTGTGAGCACCTTATGGGATTTCAGAAACGGAGATTATAAAACCGGCAGTTCTGTTCAATATAAATATAATAATCCGGGCAAATACAGCGTAATATTAAAGGTTACGGACAATAACGGATGTACAAGTTCTATCGAAAACGATAGTTTGATTCATGTTGTAAATGTTCCTGTAGCAAATTTTACAGCTTCCGATACGTTTACCTGCGAACCACCGTTGAACGTGACATTTATTAATTTATCGACCGGAGCTTCAAGTTTGACATATTTTTGGGACTATGGGAATGGTATAACTTCAACCGATATCAGTAATTCTTCGGTTTATAATTCAAAAGGCAACTATGACGTGAAGCTTAAGGTAACAGATCAATATGGTTGCTCTGATTCTCTGGTAAAAAAGTCATTTATCAAAATTGGTAATCCTGAAGGAACAATATCCGTTTACAATTCTGCAAATAGCCTGGTTGATAAGACATTTCTTTGCAGTGGAACCTATCGTTTTGTTTTTTCTGTGAAAAATTTGCCTGATTATACATGGTCGATAAATGACAATAATAAGATATCGACTTATACAGGTGATGATTCGATGATCTATAAAGTATCGGGCTCAGGAACCCTTAAAATAAAATTGAAATACGGAAAAAATTCGTATTGTACTGATACCATTAGCAAAATATTTACAAAAAGTTACATTGAGGCCAGTTTTATCCAGGATACTGCTTTGTTCTGTTCGTTACCTCAGAAGGTAATTCTTCAAAACTCATCAACCAATGCAGATAAATTTTTGTGGTATTTTTCTGATAGCTTGTTTTCTAACGAAGAACTGACTTCGTATACAATTACTCAGAACGATTTACCAAAAACCACATATGAAGAGCTATACAGCCATAATTTAAATTTAATAAAACTGCCTGTCAAACTTATAGCAACGAATGCCGATGGTTGTGTCGACTCAGTTATAAAAAAAACAACCATAGCATTCCCCAAAGCACGTTTTATACCAGATAAGATTTCAGGATGTGTGCCTTTAAAAGTTAACTTTTATGATAGTAGCAAATCTGTTTTCAATATTGATGAGTATATATACAAAATAGCTGATAATTCTGTCACTTCAGCTACAGCTACTCCCGTAAGTTATACCATTAGTGAACCAGGGGAATATTATATTACTGAGATAATAAGAAGTTCAGGTTGTTATGATACATCGTTTGCTGTTAAAGTAGTAGCCGGTGATAAACTTACTCCTGATTTTACAGTTGCACCCATAGTTGTCTGTAATGGTGCACAAATTCATGTAATTGGAAACTCAAATAACAATTCAGTTGTTGATGCATGGCATTTAAGCTCTCCGGGTATTTTTGATTTGATGTCTGCCAACAGGCCCGATACCCTAATTACTGTTTATTCCGATAAAACCGGATACAAAAGTATAAGTCTTCAGGTAGATTATAATGGATGTTTTTCCGATACTACCAAAACCAATATATATAAAATTACTGGTCCGGCCGGTAATTTTATTGAATCCTTCTCCTGCGACAGTTCATTGGTTTATAAATTTAAGTCGAAGATAACACCTGCTACCTCATTATTATGGAATATAGATGATTCTGTTTTAACGGTCGATTCTTTTAAATATGAATTTCCAAAAAGTGGGGATTACCAGGTAAGTCTTAAAGCAACTGATAATTCATCGGGTTGTTCATTAACACGAACCAGGTTAATAAAAGTACGGCAGGTTGAATCAGATTTCACTCTTACCGATTCGATATTTTGCGCTGGCGATACGGTTTGGTTGGATGCTTCATCATCAAAGGATTATATTAATGAATGTTATAACGAAGGGTTTTTATGGAACTTTGGCGATGGCTCTTCTCCAAGAAGAACTTACTCCACAACCTATTATCATATATATGAGACAAGAGATACACTGAACTTGTCGCTGGTTACTACTGCAGATAATGGATGTACCGATTCAACTTATAAGAAAGTTTATATTTATCAACCTATTGGGAGTTTTATAACTGATAAAACATCGGGCTGTGTGAATAGTGTGATTGTTAACTTTACGAATACATCGACCGATAAAACTATTATAAGCTGGATTTGGAATTTTGCCGATGGTACAACCGATAGTACAAACAGTATGAATGTTGTTCATACATTTTCCAGCGAAATACAAAACACATTTAATCCCTCATTAACTGTTTATGATGCATATCAATGCAACAGTAATTATTCAATACCCATTACACTTATTGGTGTAAATGCCGATTTTCAGGCTGATGATAATGCTCTCTGCGCCGGAGAGACGGTAATATTTACGCCAGTTGACAGTACTCTCGATAGCCAGGTTTGGAATTTTGGCGACGGAAGTTTATCCACTGAAAACAGTTTTACTTACAGTGCGTATGGTGAATATACGGTATCAATGGTAGCTTCGAAAGATGGTTGCTCCGATACGGTAACAAAAACGGATTACATCAGTGTTGAATATGTAGAATCTGCTTTTACCATGAGCGATAGCTTACTTAGCTGCTATCCTGATACAATAAGTTTTGTACAAAAGAAAACCAATGGAAGTTCTGTTGTTGATCGTACCTGGACTTTTGATTCTTATGAATTCACTGATAAATCCGATTCTGTAAACTATGTTTTCACCCGCCCGGGAAATCATAAAGCGCTTTTAACAGTTCGATCACTAAACGGGTGTGAAGCAAGCAGCATAAAAAATATAGTAATTGAAGGGCCAGAAGCCTGGTTCAGTTTCAATCCATCTAAGATTTGTTATAACGAAGCAGTTACTTTTCAATTAGATTCCATGTCCAATGTGAGTGAATGGAAATGGCTGTTTGGCGATGGGAGTACCTCAACCGACAATCCGGCAACACATTATTATACTTCACGAGGGAATATTGTTCCTTCAATTTCTCTGACCAATGGCGATTGCAGTGTTACCAATTCGTACGATACTCTTAAAATTTCAATGGTCGAGGCCGATTTTACCGGAATTGGTGATAGCGTAAGTATCTGCTATGGAAGCAGAATTAATATACTGAACAAGTCGGTTTATTCAACCCAATGGATATGGCAAATAAACGGAGAACTGGTTGCAAGCGATTATAATCTCACGAACTATTCACTTTCCAATATAGGCGATAACTATATTAAACTTTTTGCATTCGATTCGGATAATTGCTCTGATACAATTACAAAAAAATATACTGTAAACTCTGTTCCTGATTTCTCTATTACAGGCGATTCGATAATGTGTAAAGATCAACAATCGGTTTCACTTTCAGTAAATCAGCAAACAGGCTGGAC
>JAHEEB010000730.1:0-2096 GCA_024640925.1 Bacteroidota bacterium
GGCTATAATTATTATAAAAATCACTATTTCGATAATTTTAATCTTTCCGATCCCCGATTGCTATATACTCCTCTATACGAGGATAAAATGATTAATTACCTGGATAAAGTGATTATTCAAATTCCCGATACTCTTAATAAAGAGGTAGATAAAATAATTGATGCTTCGAGAACCGATAGTTCACTTTTCAGATATGTACTTATCACACTATTTCAAAAATATGGAAAAAGCAACATAATGGGTATGGATGGTGTACAGGTACACATAGCTAAAAAATATTATATCCCGTATGCATATTGGAGTAGCCCGGAGTCAATGAAAGAACTGAAAGAGAGAGTTGACATACTTGAACCAATACTTCTTGGCAAAAAAGCTCCTGATGTTCAACTAAGATATGTTCCTTCCGATCATTTTAAAGCGGCAGCAAACGATACAGCACTTAAAAAATTTCCACATGCCGGAGAGTTTTTCAATATCAGTAGTGTACAGGCCGATTTTACTGTATTGATTTTCTGGGAAGCTACCTGTAGTCATTGCAAAACCTCAGTTCCTGAACTATACAAAATTTACGAGGATAGCCTGAAAGCTATGAATGTGAAAGTTATTGCTGTTAGTACTCTGTTTGGTGAGGATGGTAAAGTAAAATGGGTAGATTTTGTAAACTCACATAAGCTTTATGACTGGATTAATGCCTGGAACCCTTACGATTACCAGTTTAAAATTACATACGATGTGCGTACAACCCCACAAATATTTGTGCTAAATAAAGACAAAGAAATTATCGGAAAACGACTGGGAGCTGAAGATATTGTTGGATTAATTGAAGTATATAAGAAACATTATTATAAAGAATGAAACAATCAATTAAACTTTTACTCGAAGATGGAACGGAATTTAATGGATTTTCGTTTGGATGTGAAAAATCGGTATCTGGAGAGGTAGTATTCAATACTTCAATGGTAGGTTATACCGAAAGCTTAACAGACCCTTCCTACAAAGGCCAAATACTTGTATTAACATATCCTTTGGTTGGAAATTATGGTGTTCCGGGAGACAAACTGGAGAATGAACTCTTTCGTTTTTATGAATCATACAGCATGCATATCAGTGGATTGATAATTTCCGATTATACCGAGGAATATAGTCATTGGAATGGAGCAAAAAGTTTGGGCGATTGGTTGAAAGAATCTCAGGTACCGGGAATTTACGGTATTGATACAAGAGAACTTACTAAGATACTGAGAGAAAAAGGTACAATGCTTGGTAAAATTATCTTTAATAACCAGGATGTTCCATTATATGATCCTTCTAAGGATAACCTTGTGGCACAGGTAAGTACAAAAGAAAAAAAAGTATACGGAAACGGGAAATACAAAGTAGTTTTAATCGACTGTGGTGTAAAATACAATATTATCCGGAACCTTATCAAGCGTGATGTTACAGTTACACTGGTTCCGTGGGACTACGATTTTTCCGGGGATGAATATGATGGTATTTTTATTTCGAATGGACCGGGTGACCCAAAGCAGTGTAAAACTACTATTGAAAATCTGAGCAAAGCTTACAACGGTGAAAAACCTATAACAGGAATCTGTCTGGGAAATCAACTTATGGCACTTGCTGCAGGAGGAGATACATTTAAACTTAAATACGGACACAGAAGTCACAATCAACCATGCATTCAGGTTGGCACTGATAAAGCTTTTGTGACTTCGCAAAATCATGGATATGCCACAGATAATGATACCCTGACTAACGACTGGGAACCTTTGTTCATTAACCTGAACGATGGGACAAATGAAGGGGTAAAACATAAATCTAAACCATTTTTCAGCTCACAGTTCCACCCCGAAGCATCAAGCGGGCCAACTGACACTGAATTTCTCTTCGATATGTTTATCGAAAACATGAAAAAAGCAATATAATAGGTTAAATGAATACTAAAAAAGAGGCACATATATGCCTCTTTTTTAGTATTTTATAAAATAAATATCTTTATTTTTTGAAATATTCACTTGATTAATTCCGGTATTATAATTTATCTGATCATAATATAGATTTCTTCCTCTCAGGGTTAATGCAAATTATAGGATGTA
>JAHEEB010000730.1:2106-3378 GCA_024640925.1 Bacteroidota bacterium
GGATGTAGATTTTAGCTTAAAAGATATTTCTGGAAATTTCAATTCGAAAAGAAACGAAAAGGAAAAATGTTCCAATCAGAATGAAAATTATTGTATTAAAGCAGTTTGATGAAATAAATTAAATGATTACTTTAATATTTTAAAACAGGATTTTTGAAATAGCATTCGCAAAAGGCTACTTTAAGAAGCATTTTCCCTAATAAAAAACAACAAAATTACTTATTATTTAGTAATAACCCCTTTTGAAATGGATAAGGAGTGAGTGTGTTCACGATAAGTAAACTGAGCCTTTATGAGGCTTTCCTCAAATATTTCTGCCATTTCTACACTATCTTCATCATCAGTCTCGTAGTGCCAGTTAACATAAAGGTTTTCAATCCTGCTGTTTGCATCAAGATGCTTTAAAACTTCAAGCAATTTCTTAGAAGTTGCTGTATTAAAATAATCAAGGTTTATATCAAATATTACATTCTTCTGATCTAAATCCGTGGCAAATTGTACAAGCGGATTAAACAGTTTTGTTACATCTTCGGGTATCGATCGGCCTTCAATCAATAACTGTCCGTTTGGATCAAATTCAACCCTGGGAAGGTATGTTGTTGGTTCAATATTAATAGCGTCCATTTGTGGTTATTTTAAAGATTTCGAATAAGTTGCTCAATGAACAAATATAATCCTCCTTGTAAATAAAATGAAATTATTTATTAAAAACATTCAAATATTTTTACATAACCACCAGAACATCATCAGTTATTTAAAAACTATTAATTTGAGTATTACTTTATTTAAATTGTATATATTATTATAAATTTGATACTTAAATAAAAATCATTCTTTTGGCAGAATTAATAAAGGAATAATTTATTTTTGACTGGAACTTTATAACTCATTTATGACACCAGATGAAATTGCGGGAATGATCGATCATTCTCTTTTAAACCCTTCTTTTACTGATAAAGAAATAATCGCCGGGTGTAAACTGGCCATGGATTACAAGGTTGCCTCGGTATGTGTTAAACCATATGCTGTAAAAATGGTTTCGGATTTATTAAAAGGGAGTATAGTAAAAGTTGGAACTGTAATTGGGTTTCCACACGGGAATAGCTCTATTGATACAAAAGCTTTTGAAACAACCCGGGCAATTTATGATGGAACTGTTGAAATTGATATGGTGGTTAATATCGGCAAAGTACTAGGTGAGGATTATACTTATATTGAAAAGGAAATTGGAGGAATTGGAGAAATAACAAAGAAAAATCATGCTATTTTAAA
>JAHEEB010000731.1 GCA_024640925.1 Bacteroidota bacterium
GTAAATTAAAAAACAAAGAGGTAGATAAAGCATGTTTTTTCAAGTTTTGCTATTAAAAAACAATCGAGTGAACTATTCGTCAGATATAGCCATGTTTAACAAACCGCCGTATACCGGCCGGTATGTTCGGTGGTATGAGAGGGCGAAGATGCGAAATATTTCGTATCTTTTCATACTCGATTGGTAGCAATGCTGAGAAGCCATATTTATAACTTATGCATTTTTGAAAATATATCTTTTATGATCATATCAGTTCTAACTGGATTAATAGTACTCTATATCGTATCTTTTTTTTTGGTGAGAAGATTTTATATTATGGGCTCAAGTAAAGGAGATAAAATAGATTTAACCCATAGAAATAATCAATTATTATTGGTAATAGACATTCAACGAGGTTTTATAAATATTACGCCAACGAAGTTAGCAAATCAATGTATATCTAATATAAATAAAGTAATCAGTCATACTTATAAATTAAATAATCAAATTATCTATTTCGCCACTGTTAGAAATAAGACTTTCTTCTCTTCAATCTTCTTATTTGACATACCAATTCATGGGACCGAAGGGGCAAAGATAGATACCGGACTTATTACAAATAATCCGGTAATTTTTGAAAAAAATCTAGCTGATGGTTTTTATAATAATGATTTTGTAAAGTATTTAGATAATAATAGTATTAAGAAAATATTCATATCTGGTATGGCTGCGGAAGTTTGTGTAAGTGAAACTATTAAAGGGGCTTTAAATAGAGGATATGAAGTAGTCGTGATTAAAGATACAATTATCCCCATTTTTGGGAAAAAGTCGCTAACAAGAAAACTAAATGAAGTTGAAAACTCAGGAGCACTGATAATTTCAGTCGAAGACTATTTAAAGATCTAATACACGAGGCAGATTGTCACAGACACAAATTGCAGACTTTCACGATATACGATTAAAACCTATTAAAAGCACTGCTACCAATAAATAGGAGTTCATGTGGGCTAACAGCCCAACCCCGAAGGGCTCAGCGCAGCTAACCGACTAAAAGGAGCTCAGCGCAGCTAAACATGAACTCCCGGTTGAACTAAAGCCCGGCCTGACGGCTATGGACTTCTCAACAGGGATAAAGGGCAAAAACGCTAAAACCGGAGAGTATTGGAAGATAATGAGGGAGGTTGTATATTGGTTAGAGGATTTTATTTACTTAAATTGGAAAACAGATGGAGAAGAAAGGAAGGAAAAGTGCACCTATTTGTCAATAGCCGGAAAATAGGTGTGGTTTTTATGTTCCTATAAGCACGTTACCGGCAAGCAAAGCAGACCACTCAGCAGAAAAGTTTTACCCTAAAAAGTACTATATTTGAGTAAAATTATTGATTAATGAAAAAATTAAGGATTTACATTGATACGTCTGTTCTCGGTGGATATTTTGACGATGAATTTAGCACCGATACTAAACAGCTATTTGATGAGATTTTGCGAGGCGAGTATAGACTTGTAATTTCCGATTTGACAGAAAAAGAATTAGTTAACGCTCCAGATAGAGTAAAAACTTTGTTAAAGGATTTGAAAGTAAACTTTGAAGTAATTTCTGTAACTCAGGAATCCATTGATTTGGCAACTGATTACATCAAAGAAAAAGTTGTAGGGCAAACAAGTTTAGACGATTGCATCCATATCGCTACAGCAACAATTAACAAAGTTGATTTACTGATTAGTTGGAATTTTAAACATATTGTCAATGTTATAAGAATCAGAGGATATAACTCGACAAATTTAAGAAATGGCTATTCAACACTAGAGATACGTTCACCTAAAGATTTGATTAACTATGAAGACTGATAAAAAATTTGATTGCGTAAAAATGATGCGTGACATCAGAGATAAGGTAAATGCTGATATTAAAAATATGAGCCCTGAGCAAATATTAGATTATATTAAAAAAGGACGAGCAGAATATGAGAAAATAATTGCCAGCCGTTAATTGAGTAGGCTGCCGCTAGGCAAAGCCTAGCGGAGAACCTCTCGCAACACTCCCGATATACCTCGGATATGGGTCCACTCATTTATTAATTACTTTTCAAAAGTATTCCCCGCTTGTTGCCGCTTCGGCGTAAGGTTGGGGTTGGTTAAAAAACAAACAGGGACTGATTATTGGTTGTGGTATTTTAATGTTCTAAATTCAGTTTTGTCGGTACGATTAACCGAATTTTAAAAGAACCAAGAAATAATTTAAAAGATCAGTTAGCAAATTATTCGAGGCTAAACTTTGTGTGTGTGGTTGTAACTCGTGCCCACTCCCCAACCACAAATTTCATTCTTTTCGCAGCCAATTGCATTTTGATTAAAAACTCCACCCTCCCGCCGAAGCGAGACAGGCTCTTAATAACCTATGCCAACCCAATTAAATAATCTGAGTTATCTGAAAGACAACCGGGAGCATTTTCCAAAGAATATGACTGAAGCCGAGTTGGTGCTGTGGGAGGTATTAAAAGATAAAAAACTATGCAAACGCAAATTCAGACGACAAATGATCTGGAAAGAGACAATAATTAGGAAATGATGAATATTAAAGTACTTCGTTTTGAAAGTAAGGAAGTACTCAATAATCTGACACAGGTACTAAAAAAAATAAGAGCACAGTTTAAAACCAGCTAGTTGGTATTAAGTTCCACCGCCTTGTTATTGCCCCTTACTAAGGGGTTGGGGTTGGTTAAAAACAAACAGAATGGGCTTGCAACACCTGTTATTAGCGGGTTGAAAACAACCTTTTTATTTTATTCACAAACTTATTGACAGGTAACATGGAGTTTGGTATATTGCAGTAGAAATAATGAAAAGGAAAAAGATGGAGAAGAAAGGACAGAAAAGTACACCTATAGTACGAAATATGGAAAATAAGTGCAGGGAAAAGTGCACCTGTAAATAGTTATGTGGCATTTAAAAAATCGCACTTACAAACATAAAGAGCTTATAAATGAAAAGACAAATCACACTCGTAATCCTGATTTCATTAATCTGTTTTTCAGGGAAATGTCAATTGGTCAATAATAATCAGGATTCGATTCCCAGATTATTAAAACCTTATATATCCGCAATGACGATACCCTGTGATTATAAGGAATTGCCTGATTATGTTGTTTCTAAACCTCCTGCTTATATAACCAAAGCACAAGCCTTGGAAGATATCGAAATGATTCAATACCTTTTTGATAACGCATATTGTGGGCGGGATTATTGGGATAATAATGGTGTTAAATTTGAGTTCCTTTCAAAGGAATTATGCAAATATGTTGATACATGTTCCTTTAATCGTGTTGACGTAAAGATATTTGAAGATGTTCTTTATAATTATTTATCTCCTATTAACGATGGTCATACATCAATTGT
>JAHEEB010000732.1 GCA_024640925.1 Bacteroidota bacterium
AGCAAAGCACTTATTGGAAGAGGACAAACAAAACAGGCTATGAATGATATCCACGGTGCCATGGACGATTATAACATGGCACTATCCTTTAATCCATCGTACTACGGGTATCTTAACAGGGCAGGCCTAAAATATTTCATGAAGGATTTAAACGGTGCACTCATGGATCTGGAGAGAGCCTCTGAAATGGATTCATCAGGGTATGAAGCTTTTTTTAATAAAGGGTTTATAAATCTCCAAAACGGAAAATTTAAAATAGCATTAAAGGAATTCAATAAAGCCATTGAACTAAACCCGAACGATTTTGAAGCGTATCTGAACCGTGGAACGGCAAAATATAAGCTAATGGACTATGAGGGTACAATAGATGATATGAACCGATCGATCCAAATCAGTCAGACTAAATCTGCCTTATATTTCAGGGGTATGGCATACATCAAAACAGTACAAACACAAAAAGGATGTTCCGATTTGGAACAATCGGCTAATCTTGGAAACACTGATGCACAAGCTGAGTTTGAAAAAAATTGTAAGTAATGATATTTTATATGACAAAACATATTCATTCTTAAATTTGTATATTCATGCCTGTAAAATTTAAAAATCATTCTATGAAGATTTCCTTAAAATATTCCTTCGGCATTTGTTTAATCATTGGGGTTCTAATGCTCCTAAGTTGTAAAACAAATTCTACCCAATTGCAGGAGAATAATGGACTCGAAGAGTTGATAATCAAAAGTCTGAATCAGAAACCCATTTATATCAGTAAATTGCTGGATGATTCCACTTATGTTGTAATATATGGAAATCAGACGAATGATAATATGCCCTATTTTTTTTCCGACACTTTAAATCAAATCTTTGCTGCTAAGTATGAGCCAAAATCAAACCGGATGCAAAAACCGGAGCTTATAATGCAAGACGATTATACATACCTGGATATTGACAGTGCCTCGTTTAGAACAACCAATGTGGATGGTATTATATACATCTATTTTTCTTCGCACGAAAGCTTTATGGGACAAGCAGTTCTTGAACAAACAGTGTCTTTTTACTTAATTGATGTTAACAATTTGTCGCATTTTGAATTATCGTATGTTGGCGAACCCAGCTTTAAATGTGATGATTGCATTGAAGGTGATTTTGAAATCGATGCAAAACTTAAAAAGAATCCCAGAGTTTTAAGCTATTTGATGCAACAATCAAGGCAGAGCAAAGAAATCTATCATGCGTCAACAGCAGAAAAGGATCCTATGAATTCGTTAAATTACGAAGAAAAATGGAATGAAGATAACTCGCAGGATAATTCGTTTGGAGTAGGCAATGCAGAAATCAATACGCCAATTAAAACTACATATTACAAAACCAAGTTACTCGATTTAAATGATGGCTCTGCTGTATCCATTGAAAATGACGACTATATTGTATTTACTTTTTTCAGAGGAAATTTAATCGGTTTCGATAAAAGGAAAGAACTTTATTTTCCGATTATTATTGAAAGCTGCTCGCTTGGTTGTAGCAAAGAAACCGAATTCGTGGGCGACTCATTAGAAATCAGATACGAATCTGATATTACCTACAGAATTTCGATGAATGATTTGGAGTTTGATAAAAGGATCGGATTGTAAACGGATAAGTAAAAAATTAAAGTTAAAGCAGAGAAAGTAATGGTGATCATTTTAATTACTTCATGTATGTTATTCAGAATTTAACAAATACTATGAGAAAAAAATTGGATGATGATGTGGATGATGTTAATGATGAAAAAGCCAGGAAGTATGTTATTTATGGTTCGATAGGTATTGTCGCATTTATTGTGATATCAGTAATTCTTGACATTCACCCCTTGCATTTGTTTGAGAATATTAAAGTTCGTTCAATAACAACCAATTTTAGTGATAGAACAAAAATATTATTAACAATTGGAGTAGGATTAATCGGACTTATTTTTCTGCCCGTTTTTTTATATAAAAAGCTAACAAAACACACGAATTTTATGCAAAGAACAGCCGATGTGGCTGGTATATTAGGTAGTGTTTATATTACTATATCCTCAATTTTCAGATTATATCATATTGAATCGGGAAAGTATTTTTTTCTTATCGGATATATTATTGTCCCTTTTGCTCCTGTTATAGTATAAAGACTTTATGTTATATTTACCTTTTTACGAATCGTAGCAACTATTTTTATTGGGTATCTTCTTTTTGTAAACCGAAGTTTATTGAATTTCTCCCAGGGGGCCGTTTTAAGCAAACAAACGGAGATTGATTACACTGAATTATTAGAATTTCATCCCCAAAAGGAAATGATACAGGAATTAAAAAATCAAACACTATCTTTAAATCAATTAATTCAATGTATAAAAAGTAAATTTATATTTTCCCTTCCAAAAAAAGATTCTGCAATAGTTGTTGCCATATTTCAAAATGATTGTACAGAGGGCCTGATGTACCTTTCTGCAAGTTATAGAGAACTTATAGACACTAATTTTGCCGAAGATATCGATACAAATGTTCTGAATAACCCATTATTACCGGAAAGATGGGAGAAGAAAACTTTTTATCATTTATCAAGACATAAAGTGATTAAACTGTTATCGGCAATTCAATTAAACTACATTAACATTGAAAAACAGATTGTTGAAAAATTAAAAACAAGTCCTCTGCCCGTGTATAATATAGTAGAGAATGACTACAAGAAACTATTAAAAAATCATCCTAAAAAGGAAGAGCTCCAGGAACTAAAAGACGAAACGGATGTTATGGTCTTTCGAATACATAATTTAATAACCGAAATGAATGCGGCTCATTCAGAAAACGATTCCGTTTTACATGATGTAATTTTTCGGGATGATAAAATTGAGAAAATAAAATACCATGCTGAAGAATATAAAAAACTTACTAAAACAAGTTTTGCAGATGAAATTGACAGAAATGAGATGGAAAGATTGGTATTAACCGATTTATGGGAGAGAAAAAATTTTTATGGTTTATCAGAGACTGACTTAAACAGAATGTTAATGACAATACAATTAAACTATAGAAATATTGAAAGACATATTGTTGAAAATATAAAATACAAATAAAAAGTTAATTCAAGTTTTACATTGCATGGCTAAACCCCAATTTCTACTCTGCCTGAATAATGTTTTATACTACCAGAACATATATCTGCTTTACCTCAAGTATGTATAATTCCACCAAAATATATCCCTGCGTTGTTTCAAGTATGTTTTGTGTGAAAAGAATATATATCTGCTCAGTTTGAAGTCTGTTTCTCTTAAACAAAACATACATCAGCCCGACCTCAAGTATATTAGTGACCAAATACACATATATCAGCCCTGCCGGAAATGCATCTTTTATGATATAC
>JAHEEB010000115.1:0-1128 GCA_024640925.1 Bacteroidota bacterium
GCACTGGGGAATGACATCTAGCGAAAAAAGAGCTATCATGTCTCGTATTCATGGTCACGTGGGGTATGAGCATTTGAAAGGTTGCGACCTGGTAATTGAATCGATCCGATCAAAGACCCGAGAAAGAAGAATCACTTGCAGAAAAGAAGTTTTTAATAATGTAGAGAAATATGTTTCTCCCGAATGTATTATTGCCACAAATTCAACTACTATTGTAATAACAGAACTATCATCTGATTTAGTTCATAAGGAAAGATGTGTTAGTCTCCACTTCCTCTCCAATGCTCCGAATGCCAAAATGATTGAAGTTGTTCGCGGGCTATATACTTCAGATGAAGTATATAAAAAGGTTTGCCAGTTTATAAATATGCTTGGTAAAGAAGCCATACACTGTGAAGAGTCTCCTGGTCTTGTTAGCGTGAGAATATTCGTAGCCCAGGTAAATGAAGCGTGCGAAGTATTAATGGAAAGGGTTAGTACTGTTGTGGATATTGATAAAACCATGCGCATTGGATTTGGACAAGCTTTAGGCCCATTTGAATTTGCTGATAAAATCGGACTGGATAAAGTAATGCGCTGGATGGAAAATCTTTACAACGAGTTTGGTGATAAAAAATATATTGCATCACCAATTATTAAAAAGCTTGTTCGTGCCCATCAATTAGGCCGTGTTTCAGGGATTGGATTTTACAAGTATGACCAAAATGGTAAAAAAATAATAGAATAAATCTAAAGAAAAGTAACAATGAAAATATTGGTTCTGAACTGTGGTAGTTCATCCATCAAATATCAGTTGTGGGATATGGCTCAAAAAACATGTCTGGCAACGGGTATTGCCGAAAAAGTTGGTTTAAAAGGTTCTTTTGTTAAGTTAGAAAAGGCAAATGGTCAAGTAGTCCGGTTCGAAGGGGAAATCATTGATCACCAGACTGGTATTGAATATATTCTTGGCATTTTAACAAGCAAAAAATATGGTAATCTTAAATCACTTGATGATTTGGATGCTGTTGGCCATAGGGTTGCTCATGGTGGAGAACATTTCAAAGGAAGTACCTATGTAGATGATTTTGCTCTGGAAGAAATTCAAAAATGTTGCGAAATTGCTCCCTTGCATAACCCTGCCAATCT
>JAHEEB010000115.1:1138-9032 GCA_024640925.1 Bacteroidota bacterium
TATGATGAACCTGTTGCCAGGAATAAAACAGGTCGCCGTATTTGATACAGCTTTTCATCAGACTATGCCTGAACATACTTACATGTACGCCATTCCATATTCTCTTTATAGCAAATATAAAATCAGGCGCTATGGATTCCATGGTACCAGTCATTCGTATATCTCTATCAGAGCTTGTGAAATTCTGGGAGTTGAAATTAAAAAACAGAAAATCATTACCTGTCATTTAGGAAACGGCGCCTCAATGTGTGCTATAAATTTTGGTAAATCATATGATACATCAATGGGATTTACCCCTGTTGAAGGGTTAATTATGGGAACCCGCTCCGGAGATTTAGATATTGGAGCAGTAAGTTTCATTATGGACAAAGAGGAATTAGGGTTAAATTCAATTAACACAGTTTTCAATAAACAGAGCGGTATGCTTGGGATTTCTGGTGTTTCTTCTGATATGAGAGAAATAGAAGAAGCCGCAAGAAACAAAAATGAACGAGCAATCCTAAGTCTCGAAATGTATTATTACCGCATTAAAAAATATATCGGTGCTTATATAGCAGCCATGGGAGGTCTCGATATTTTAATATTTGCAGGCGGTATCGGCGAAAATAGTTACGGAACCAGGTTAGAAGTATGTAGTAATCTTGAGTATTTAGGGATTAAAATAGATCGTAAAAAAAATGAAAAATCAGGGGGAAAAGAAATGATTATTTCTACTGATGACTCTCCTGTTAAGGTTATGATTGTTCCAACTAATGAAGAGCTGGTAATTGCTAAGGATACCGAACGAATTATCTCCTCTATGAAATAAATCATATGGTATCTGCTGGTTGATTTTTAATTAATTTATTACTTTGGTATTCATATTAGATATAACCTTATCTGTCAAAGTATGTTTCGGAAAATAAACGAAATTATTGACAAAGCTGTTGCCAAAGGAAAAAAAAGAATAGCAATAGCTGTAGCTGAAGATAATTATGTAATAGGTGCTATAAAGCATGCAAAAGAATTAGGGGTCATTTCCCCTATTTTTGTTGGTAATCTGCCTGAAATAAAGAAACTTGCAAAAAATGAGGGGTTAGTAATCAATGAAAGCGAAATTATAGATATACCAGATATGGAAAAAGCCTGCATTAAAGCGATTGAACTGGTATCTTCTGGCAATGCCGATATTTTGATGAAAGGTCTGATTCCAACAAATATCTTTCTAAAACACATACTTAATAAAGAGTACAATTTACTATCAGGAAAATTACTTAGCCATTTTGCACTCTTTGAATCACCTTTCTACCACAAATTATTTGGTTTAAGCGATGCGGCTATGAATATTTCACCCACTCTAGAAGAAAAAGCTGCCATTCTTAAAAATTCGGTCGATATTTTTCACCTGTTAGGATTTGAAAAACCGAAGGTTGCTATTCTTGCTGCAATTGAGAAAATCAATTCTAAAATGATTGCTACTACCGATGCTGTTGAATTAAAAAAGATGGCAGACAGAGGAGTTTTTGGGAATTGTTTTGTTGATGGCCCATTAGCTCTGGACAATGCTGTTTCTCCGGAAGCAGCTAAACATAAAGGCATTACCAGTAAAGTCGCTGGTGATGCTGATATTCTAATTGCCCCGGATATTCAAGCTGGCAATATTCTCTATAAATCGTTGTCTTTTCTCGGAAATGCCCACTGTGGTGCGATTATTGCGGGCAGTAGAGTTCCTATTGTACTTACTTCCAGAGCTGACTCTGAAGAAACAAAGTTTCTTTCGATACTACTTGGTGTTTTATGTTCTAATTGATAAAGAAAAATATGATTAAAATATTAGCCATAAATCCTGGTTCAACAACAACTAAAATTGCTGTTTTTCATAATTCTACCCCCATATTTCTGAAAAGCATAGTTCATCAAACAGAAGACCTTGAAAACACTCATATTACTGATCAATATGAATTTCGAAAGAATTCAATTTTAAAAGAGCTAAACGACTCTCATATAGATATCAGTAAAATTCAGGCCATTGTTGGTCGTGGAGGACTATTAAAACCCATAAAATCGGGAGTTTACAGAATTAACGACCGGATGAAGTCTGATCTTCACAAGAATATCTTTGGTGAACATGCAAGTAATTTAGGTGCATTAATAGCCGATGATTTAGCCAGACAAATTCCCGGGTGTCAAGCCTTTATTGCCGATCCTGTTGTTGTGGACGAACTTGAAGATGTGGCTAGATATTCAGGTCATCCGCATTTTAAAAGATACTCCATTTTTCATGCATTAAACCAAAAAGCCATTGGAAGGGCTTATGCTCGCCTGATTAATCATAAATACGAAGAACTAAACCTGATTATAGCACATATGGGCGGAGGTGTTTCTGTAGGTGCACACCATCTGGGACGCGTTATTGATGTAAACCAGGCTTTGGATGGTGAAGGCCCTTTTTCACCTGAACGTTCAGGCACCTTACCTGTAGGAGCTTTAGCCAGAACTTGTTTCGAAGAAGGTATGACCCTGGAAAAAATCCAGAAGATGATATCCGGACATGGTGGACTTATGGCATACCTGGGAACAAATAGTGCGTACCAGGTGGAACTAATGGCCGAAGAAGGAAATGAGGAAGCCAGGAGAATACAGGATGCCATGTCTTACCAGATTTCAAAGGAAATTGGCGCTATGGCTTCTGTATTAAAAGGGAAAGTTGATGCCATTATTTTAACAGGAGGTGTATCTCATAATACAATGGTTGTGGAATATATAAAAAGTATGGTAGCCTTTATTGCCCCCGTTATTATTTATCCGGGCGAAGATGAAATGCATGCCCTTGCCTGGAATGGTTTGCTGGCACTTAAAGGCTCTATCATTATTAAAGAATACGATGAATCAAATATGGTGAATTCCTAATCGGTAAATCAAGGATTGGATGTTGCAACAGGAATAATTCTACCGTTGAAATATTTATGACCGTTTAATGCAAATTCTGCTATATATTTTCCAATTTCTAAAGAACTTATTGCCGACTTGTATTCCGGAAATACTTCTTTCAACATTTCCGTCTGAACAGCTCCGAGTGCAAGACAATTAAAATGAACCGTTGTATCTTTATACTCTATAGCCAGACATTCCGTAATACTAGCCAATGCAGCTTTTGACGCACTGTAATAACTTAACCCTGGCAGTTTGGAATTTCCCTGAAATCCAGCCATACTACCAATATTTACAACATGCGAAGAGGGTGACACCATTAGGTAATTCAATAACATTCGTACGAAAATTGAAGGAGTAACAGCATTCATATCGAACATATGAATTATATCCGCATCAGTCATTTCTTTAAATGGTTTTCTTACCAGATATCCAGCATTGTTTATTAAAATATCAAGTTGGTTAAATGGTAATCTTTCATAAAACAAGTCGGCTTTTTTTGTCATTACAGTAAGATCGCCTGAGATAATTGTAATGTTTACTTCTTTGTTAATTTCATTACATTCTGCTTTAAGCTTCTTCAAAGCATCAGCATTTCTCGAAATAAGCACAAGATTTTGAATAGAGTATTTACATAAGGATAAGGCTGTGCTATATCCAATTCCTCTGCTTGCTCCTGTCAATATAATATTCATAGATATTTTCGGGTTAATAATTTATCTTTACATCAAAATACCATTTAAAGGTATGAAACAGATATGAAAAATCAGTATCTGTATATAAAAACTTAATTCTTTTCGTTATCACAAAGACAAACTTTTCAGAAACATGAAAAAAATATGGATGCTAACTATCTTCACTATTTTTGTTCTAACGACCTCGTTCGGACAAGATGAAGATTTTTATAGTTCTGAGCAAAAGGCTGAAACAAAAAAGGAACACAAAGGATTAGATAAATGGAGTTTCGGGGGTAACTTCTGGATGGGGTTCGGATCCACCACTTATATTGAATTATCTCCGGTTGCCATGTACAAATTGCATCCACGTTTAATGATCGGTCCGGGAGCAACGTATATCTACCAGAATTACAGAAACTGGGGAATATCATCATCGACATATGGAGTAAAAGCTATCGGTACATTTTCTGTTTTTAAAAATCTTAATGAATCAATACATATCAATATTGGCGATATCATTCTGCACTCTGAATATGAAGCTCTAAATATAGAAATTTTTGATATGAACTTTGATAGTATGGGACGCAGATGGATTGACAATTTGCTTGTTGGTGGTGGAATCTATCAACCTCTGGGCGATAGAGGTGGTATGTCGGTTCTTCTTTTATTCGATGTAACACAAGATCCTTATAGTCCTTATACCAACCCGATTTTACGGTTAGGGTTTTATTTTTAGAATAGCTATAAAATAAAAAAACCTGATTGCTCAGGTTTTTTATTATCTGTTATTTCAATGTTATCTAAAACTAATTCCTATTCCTGCTGTAACAACACTGTAATTTGCATACGTATAATCGCCATGAATAGTAAGAACGCCAAATTTCAGCCGCATACCTGCATTCAAACGGGGTTTTGTCTTACTTCCATCGCTATTGGTTATTTTTGCATCGATAGGATTTTCTACATCCTGAATAGCCATTTGACCATTTTGAATGGTTGGAATAGGGTAATTTCCTTCAAGTTTTAAGTTTGCATTGGTAGTTGCAAAGCCAATTCCACCATACAAATCAATAAAAGGGAGATCTGCACCAACAAGTATATTCGCTGTAAAACTTTTTACTTCCAGAGAAATCTGTTGATCTTCATAGTTTCCGGTTCCACTTAACCCATAATTTTCGGGAGTAACTGTAATATCAAAGGTAGTACCGAATTTAGTATATCCACCCTGAACAGCCAATTGGAACACCGGAACCTTTGAAATAACCGGAATCCACTGTTTTATACTATGTTTAATCCCAACACCCCAAAGACCTAATTTTCCAAAATCGCCTATATTAACCGTTGGAACATAACGAAAATCCAATTCGGTTTCTTTAATAAGACCTATGCCAGCTTTTATCATAGGAGTTGGCATAAACCCTACACCAGTACCATTTGGAGCATTGAATTCCGCATACTGATTCGGATAACTTTCCATTGGAGTATATCTGATAAGTTGTCCTCCATCTCTGCTTCCGGCAACTGTAGGCGTAACAGAGCCATTGGGATAAGTAATGCCTTGCAGATTAGATGGCAGATCAAAGGTCTTATCAGCATCGGGCACCAGGCCCAGGGATGTAGAAATTGTAATATCAAAACCTAATTTCTGATGCGGTTTCGCCGTATTATACCAGCCACTATTCAGGTCGGCACCAATAGCATTGGTCCAGGGAGCAAAATAGTTTTCAAACAGTATTTCAGCATTTTCAGTACCACTTCCGAAGAAATCGCCTATACTTTTAATCTGGGCATTCAGAGATGTTGTAAGCAGTGCAGCAAGTAATGCAGTTAATAGTATACCTATTCGTTTATTTTTCATAATTGTTGAATTTTAGTTTAGCAATTTAATTCTTATTTACGATTTCATGAACAAAAGGTTCTTAAATAACACGTCTAATACCTCAATTATCAAAAGAACGAAAAAAAAATGAAAATATTTCTACATTTTATTTTGTAGGAAAAATTAAGATAGTATATTTGCAACGCTTTTGAGAAAGCTTGAAAGGCTTGAAAATATTGATTCAGTAGCTCAGTCGGTAGAGCACATCCCTTTTAAGGATGGGGTCCTGGGTTCGAATCCCAGCTGGATCACAAAAAAAGATTGGAATTATAATGTAGGCTCGTAAATCTTAGAATTTACGAGCCTTTTGTTTTTTCAGATACGAAATCGATACTATTATTTTCAATTAAATTGTGACCTATTCGGTTACCTAATTATTTTTTCTGTTTTTAGGTCGCCTAATTGCACATAAGTAACTTAATTACTATTGATTCGAATGGTTTTTGGATACCTGTCTTACTTTGCGCATATACAAAGGAACAAGCGGATTTATTAATTAACAAGTTTCATTTACCTGATATAAAAGAACAATATCAATAGTTATATTCTTAACTATCGGATAATATTGATTTTCGTAATCGTTAATAAATGAGAAAGTAAAAAAGAACAAACATAAAAGCAAAATAACAATCACTAAGGAATTTTCATCTAATGGAACTGTATAATCCTCTATATACCAGGATCTAATTTGAAATAAAGACAATATTTTGAAATGCAAATAGGAGGCTGTAATGAATATTTGTGTATCTTCAACACCTTTAAAATGTATTGATCTGCTTATTATTAAGTAACTATGAAAACAAAACACCTAACAAATTTTACATTAATCACTGCATTAATGTTCTTAAGTGTGATGCCAGCTGCAGCTGATACACTCACAAGTAATGAAATTGATTCGTTATACAACAACTACTTTAACGCCACAGCATACAATTATGTATCTGTGCATGACCCATCCGTAGTTGTTGGCTACAATACGGGAGGCACAATTACAGGTGAATATTCGGTGAGTGCCACCAAGGTGTATTATATTTTCGGCTCGCATCTGGCATGGGCATACTCAACCGATCTGAAAAACTGGACTACCTTGACAAACAACATTAATAGTTCGTATTCAACCTTATTTGCCGATCCGGCTACATGGTCTGCAAAAGGGAGCACCGGATACAGCCTGAGTGGTAATATGTGGGCGCCCGATGTTGTTTGGAACAAGAAGATGCAAAAGTGGTGCATGTATATGAGCATCAACGGAGTCAACTGGTACAGTTCTATCGTTATGCTTACCGCTACATCACTCAACGGCGATTGGACCTATGTAGGTCCCGTGGTATATTCAGGATTTACAAGTGAGAGCGAGGCTGCTGAAACTGACTTTTATAGTGTAATCAGCGCATCGGAGGGATTTCCTTCTCGCTATACATTAAACCGTAATGGCAACCGGATATATGGAATGAATGCCATCGACCCTTGCGTTTTTTATGATGCAAACGGAAATTTATGGATGACTTACGGTTCATGGTTCGGCGGAATATATATGATGCGTCTTGATGCCGAAACCGGATTGCGTGATTATACCTACACCTATACCACCACCGACGGTACTGCCGCTAACGCGACATCAGATGCATATCAGGGAATCAAAGTTGCCGGAGGAAATAATGTATCTGGTGAAGGTTCATACATTGAGTATATCAATGACACCTATTATCTGTTTATGTCCAATGGCGCCCTGACTGCTGCAGGTGGTTATAACATGCGTGTATATGCATCGGATACAGTGATAGGACCTTATGTCGACATGACAGGAGAAGAAGCCCGGTACTCTTCAACGAACACGGGTGTAGGTGCAATCAATGGTCAGATAGGACTACGACTGATGTCTTATTACAAATGGAGTTGGATGGATTATGGTTTCACTGCGCAGGGCCATAATTCAGCTTTAGTAGATAACGATGGAAGAAGTTATCTTGTTTACCACACCCGGTTCAACGACGGTACCGAAGGCCACCAGGTACGTGTACATCAACTATTCCAGACAAAGAACGGATATATCACAGCAGCACCATTTCAATATGCTGGCGACACATTGGCGACAGAGCCATACTCTGCAAGTGATGTAACGGGTCGCTACGGAATACTTTATCACGGTACTGGTACCGGCTATGCCAACCTCGAATGTGTAGAGGAGAAAGAGATACTGTTGAACTCCGACGGCTCGGTAACAGGATCATATACCGGTACCTGGTCGCAGGACTCAGACGGACCATATATTACCATAACGATCAATGGTGTTACATTCCAGGGCGTTCTTTTGATGCAAAAGATGGAAGGATTGGACTATACTACACTATGCTTTACCGCTGTGGGCAGCGATATGTCAATATGGGGCTACAAGATGGCTGGGGAAGGAAAACCTTTTCCCGAAAAT
>JAHEEB010000733.1 GCA_024640925.1 Bacteroidota bacterium
TAAGCTGTTTTTCCTAAGCTATCTGTTACTACATCATAACTTCCAAGACAATCTTTATGTATATAATAGGGTTTTGCTGTGCCTGAATTTGTTTTTACAAAAATAGCAGCTTCCCCTGTCGGGCCAGGTATGTAATACAAATGTCTTTTATTACCCGAAGCGTCTTCTTCCAGCTCATATAAATTACCAACATATGTTTTTTTCTTTACAAGAGTAGAACTATTCCTAAGTTCTGTTACCTTTCTACTGTGTTCAGGACCATAAATAAAATCAAGAGTAATTGTGCCTTGGGTAATTTTACTTACTTTTTGAAATGGAGTATAGGCAATTATCTGATCTGATTTTGTATTTATGAATTCCAAATTACTTGATTCCATTGTTGGTGCATGTTTTGATGCCGAATTATAAGCATATGTTCCAATATCTGATTTGGATACAAACCTTCCTGACCCATCAGAATTATATGAAATGGAATATTTTGTATTCCCTCCAACTTTACTGCTTGTCAATCTGCCTAAATCATCATAAGTAAAAATTTCACCTGCTGTGGTATAGCTGTAATTAAATGTATCATGTGTAATAATTTCCCTTTTCAACATATTTCTTGTATATGCTTCGTAATTATAACTAATATCCTGTATCCAAATATTTGAGGAATTTTTAGTTTCTATTTTGCTCATATTACCATTTGCATAATAATATTGAGAAGAAGTGCCATTACCATATTTTATCTTCTCAAGCTCACCCAGCGCACTCATACTAGTTATTTCCCAGATGCGGGCATTGTTAGCATCTGTAACCTTCTGCAGTTCTCCATAACTGCCAAACACACTTTTAATAATAAAGTTGCCCGGGTATGTTAGTTGGCTTAACCGGCCTTTTGCATCGTAACCATATTGGTATGTGTAAGTAATTCCCGATATTTTTTCGCTTTCAATGGAATCGCGTGCCATCGTATTGTAAACATAACTATGTGTAATTCCCGTAACGCTGTTAGTAACCGATTGTAGCTTACCTAGTCCTTTCCCCGAAGAAACATAGGTATAGGCATTCGTACCTTCGGTAGGATTACTCTGTGTGGTTAACCTTCCGAGAATATCGTAGGCCATGGTATAAACCTGCCCCAGTGTATCGGTCTCTTTGGTAAGTTGCCCCAATAAGTCGTATTGGTATTTTGTAATACCGGCATCAGGGTCGATAAGTTTTGTACGGTTTCCCACCAAATCATATTCCAATGTGGTAATAATACTTCCGGGAGCCTCTACTTTAACAGGCAATCCAATAGCATTATAAGTATATTTAATATCGCCACCTGCATCATGAGCCTGAACAACCTCACCCAATGAATTGGTCTTTTGCCAATTAATGTGTGTTGTAGTATAATCTGCTGTTTTTACCACTTTTCTTGCTTCCGGATAACTAAAAACATCATAATGTTTATAATTTGCATCTAATGTGATTCGCCCATATTCATCGTATGTATAAACAGTTGATTGCTTTTCAGAAATTGTATCATATGGTTCCGATGCTTCTGAAACCTGTCCTTTACTATTATAAGAAATCGAAGCATTTATTTCTTTTGTGTTATACATGGGAGATGATTTCGTGTGTACCTTCCGGCCGAATGCATCATAGTATTCCTTTACGTAAGAATTATTGTAACTTGTTTTTTTAATACAAAACTTGTCGTAATTGATTGATGCATCGTTGCTCCAGGAATAAGTGACGGAACTGATGCCATCAGGAGTAGTTGTTGTTAGCAACTTCCCAAAATTATCGTATGTATTTGTCGTTTTTATACCTTGAGCATTAATTGCAGTAAGCACATTTCCGGTCTTTGCATCGTATGTATATGAGATTGAGTGGCCCAGTCCGTTAGTAACCTTAGTGGCAAATCTCTTGTAGGAATCATAAGTACATGTGGTTTTCCTTAAAACAGTTCCTTTCGTATCCAATGTCCGGCTTTGTGTAAGGTTTCCACACACATCATAATCGTTATCTACCCATACTTCAAATGCAGTTCCGGGATCACTCTTCACTGTATCCAATAAATGAGTGGTGGTATAGGAATAGGTTGTATTCCTTATATTATCGGGTTGACCGCTACGTTGTGAAGTTACTTTGGTGGTAAGTGGCAGATAGGAGTTGGTCGATGGCCACCAGGTTGTGTTTGTTGTAATTGTGGCATCTGTTGTTCCATTTCCCTGTGTAGAATTATCGTCGGTTTTATAAATTTCTGTTACAGTTAGAGGATTTCCATATGAGTCGTAACTTGAATAATTTTCAGTCACCCGAATATCATCAAGGTAATTATTGGAATAAACACTGGTTAGTAAAGGCAGAAACCTAAGTGAAGAGGTATATGGGGTAATACTAATAGCTGTACTTGAGGTACTCACTGTATTGCTACCGAGGCTTGTAACTGATGATGACAGGTAAGGATAATAATATTTATAATCGCTTGTTGTTTTAAATGAATAATTAAATGTATTCGTAAAATTTGTAAGAAGGTTTTTTACTGTAAACTGGCTGAATCCCAGAAAACCTTTCCCAAGTAAATGGAGTTTTGCACTCGCATAGGAGTATGAATTACTTGTATGTGTCACTCCATCGGCTTTTTCAGTAAGAGAATTAACCACATAATAAGGACATTGAATATCTATTAGTGGATATGTAGCTCCGGCACCTTTAGTATATACTCCGTTCCCAGGTGTTGCAATGGAGGAATAAGCAATACTGGTAAGTTTTCCAGTTCCTGAAGATATCCTGGTTACATAGCTGCTTGTATCATTACTGTTATGTATGTACGTTGAGGCAAGACCTAATGATACCTGCCAGCGAAATACATCCTCAACACCATCGCCATTAAAATCAATATAAGATAATACATTTTGCTGATTGGCATATGGAATTCCAGATTTTCCAGTGATTACGGTAGTTGTAAAACCTGATGTTCCGGAATAATTATATTTCAGATTAAAATAGGCTTGGTTAGTATTCCAATATGCAACCATAATATCAGTCCGCCCATCAAAATTATAATCGCCCAGGTAAAAGGTACTGTAGTTTGCAGTAATCACATTTAATAATGTACTCAAGCCTGCTAAAGTAAAACCACTACCAGTAAATATATAAACTGTTCCTACTTGTTGATTAAAGTCGGCTGTATATTTCACCAGTACATCCAACAATCGATCTCCGTTAAAATCGCCTGGAAAAATCTGAGTATAAGCAGGTGAGTCCATAGCCAGAGAAGCAATTTCGCTATAGGATGACATACTCATTGAATATATTTTTAAGTAATTGGCGGTTAAAGCCACCAGCTCCGGTTTTGAGTCACCATTTACATCTGCTACATAGTTTGAGT
>JAHEEB010000734.1 GCA_024640925.1 Bacteroidota bacterium
TGATAGTTGAACTCCGCTCCAAAGGCCAGTTTATCTGTTTTATAACCACTATAGAAAGACAAAGTCTGTTGAGGAGCGGTGGTATCGTTTAAAAAATCGTAATATACTCTGAAATCAAGTCCTTCAATAGGCGATAGAGTAGAACCAACAGATAGTTTTAAAGTACTGTCGACATCGAGCGATTTAAAGCCTTCACCATTAGTAATTGATGCATCGGCACTAATCATTCCTGAAAATTTGTATTCTGCAGCTACTCCATAATCGGCACTATACCCCATTTTATAAGCATCCTGGAAAGGTTTATAAATAAACCGATATCCCCATTGTTTTTCCTGTAGGTTAAATTGGTTTAGTCCAATTAAACCAAAGCGTAACGAAAAGCTTTCTGTTCTATAATTAAAATAAGCATTTTTTGGAAAAACAACTTTCTGATACCCAGTTGCATCCGGATCTGAATCTCCTGCATCCAGAATTACTCTTCCGCTCCAATTCGGACTAAAATTATATTCATATCCGAAATATAACCGGGTAACATCAAATCCGGGTTTTAAATCCCCATCTCCGTTTTTAAGTACGTGAAAGTCAGTAAAAACGGTCACTATAGGACTTCCTGAAGGTTTAAACTCTTCTTTGGCGGGTTCGGTTTCCTGAGCATAAAGACAGACTGCTGTTATAAACACTGACAGAAACAGTACACTGATTTTTTTCATATTCTTCATTTTTATGTTCATCTTTTTTTATGTAATCTATTCATTTTGATTAGCTAAAATAAATAGAAACAAGAATTAAATTATGCTATATCAATTAGTTAACAATTATTTAATGTTCATTTAACATTCTTTATTAGAGAATAAAACAGGTTAAATAGCACAACTCAAAGCTTATTAATAAGTTACAAATAAATTTGTATAAATAAATGAAATCATTGACCATTTTTTCCTAAATTTAATAGGAGGACTTAACATTAATTTCAGATAAGCTTAAAACACTGATAACTCCCTTGTCATCCTTTCCTTCTAATTTTGACCTAAATAAAAATGATACAACTATGAAATTTAAAGTATTAATTATTGTGACAATGGCACTGCTTGCTGCTTGTGGCAGTAATTCAGGTAAGAAAAGCGAAAAAATATCAGGGACCATAAAGATTGATGGTTCGAGTACAGTATACCCTATTACCGAAGCTGTTGCCGAGGAATATGCCAATGAACAACCTGACATACAGGTTACTATCGGCATTTCTGGTACAGGTGGTGGTTTTAAAAAGTTTGGAAGAGGTGAAACAGATTTGTCCGATGCATCCAGACCAATTAAGAGTGGCGAAGATTCTGTTTGTAAAGCAAATGGTATAAGTTATGTCGATTTAAAAATTGCCTATGATGGGTTGGCTGTACTTGTTAATCCAAAGAATACTTGGGTAGATCATTTTACTGTTGATGAACTTAAGAAACTATGGGAACCAGAAGCTCAGGGGAAAATTACCAAATGGAACCAGATACGCAAGGAATGGCCAAACGAGGAAATTCACCTCTATGGACCAGGCATTGCTTCAGGAACTTATGATTATTTCACCGAAGCAATTGTAGGGAAAAGCGGTTCGAGTCGTGGTGATTTTACTGCAAGCGAAGATGACAATGTATTGGTACAAGGCATCTCGGGAGATGTGTATGGTTTAGCTTTCTTTGGCATGGCATATTTCGAAGAAAATATGGAAAAACTGAGACTCATTCCTGTTGATGGAGGAAACGGACCAGTTTCACCAAGCATTGAAACGGTGAGCAATGGAACTTATTCTCCTCTCTCGCGACCACTATTTATTTACCTGAATAGCACTTCAGCAAAACGGGCCGAGGTACAGGAATTCACCAGATTTTATTTAAACAATGCCGATTCATTATCAAAAGAAGTTGGTTATGTACCCCTTACTGCTTCTGAATATAAAGCGGAAAAAGATAAACTTAATTTGTTTTTGCAGGGATTAAAGTAATTCTGAATTGAGAATAAGCAAAGTTGACCAATCGATACAAGAAAAAACAATACATTCCATTGAAAAAGACGAAAGAAATATTGATTGAAAAGTTCCTGTTACTGAGTGCTTTTATAACTATTCTAACTACCATTGGTATTATTCTGGTGCTTTCAATAGAGGCTGTGAAGTTTTTTCGGGAAGTATCAATTTGGAGTTTTTTGACGGATACCCAATGGACACCCCTTTTCACCAACAAAAGGTATGGCATTTTACCTCTTTTATCAGGAACTTTTCTTACTTCGTTTATTGCAATAGCTTTTGCTTTGCCAATTGGCCTAACAATAGCCATTTATCTGAGCGAATATGCTCCAAAAAGCTTTCGGAATTATGTTAAACCAGCCCTGGAGCTTTTAGCTGCTGTACCTACGGTTGTGTACGGGTTTTTTGCACTTACTGTAATTACACCTTTTCTTCAAAGTTTTATACCAGGTTTATCCGGATTTAATTCTCTTTCAGCTGGTATTGTTATGGGAATAATGATAATACCAATCATATCATCATTAAGCGAAGATGCATTAAAAGCTGTCCCTTCTTCTCTGCGTGAAGCAGCTTATGGCATGGGGTCAACAAGGCTCCAGACGGCTTTTAAAGTGACTGTTCCAGCTGCTTCATCCGGAATAATGGTTTCTGTTATTCTGGCAATTTCGAGAGCCATCGGAGAAACCATGATTGTTGCCATAGCTGCCGGTCAACAACCTCGGTTAACGTTGAACCCGCTTGTACCCGTTGAAACCCTCACAGCATACATTGTACAGGTCAGCCTTGGAGATGTACAGCAAGATTCGCTTGAATACCGTACAATATTTGCAGCTGGAATAACACTTTTTATTTTCACTTATATACTTAATAATATCAGTCAGTGGGTAAGAAACAAATTCAGAGAAAAATATGAATAATATTTCGGCAAATAGAACAAAGGATAAAATCTTCTCTGCTGCTGGAATATTCAGCACACTGCTTGGATTGATTCTGCTGGCAATATTTCTTGGAGATGTTTTTTGGGAAGGATTTCACCGGATTGACTGGGATTTCATTACTGGCCTGCCTTCGCGTAAGGCAGAAAAAGCTGGAATATTTACTTCAATAATGGGATCTGTATGGATTTTGGGATTGACCACAATCATTTCTTTTCCAATAGGTGTTGCAGCTGGTATCTATCTCGAAGAATATATAAAAAAAGGTTTTTTTTCGAGACTTCTTGAAGTGAACATTACAAACCTGGCTGGTGTACCATCGATAATATATGGATTGCTCGGATTGCAAATCTTTGTTCGCTTTATGGGACTTGGCACATCGGTTTTGGCCGGAAGTTTAACTCTTTCTTTACTTATATTGC
>JAHEEB010000116.1:0-6737 GCA_024640925.1 Bacteroidota bacterium
CCTTTGAAACTAGAAAGAAAGAAAAAAAGAAAAAAACCATAGAAATTAAACTTCATACTCCTTAAAAACAGGTCATCCTGTACTTTATATTTAATAGCAAAATAGAACAGAACAATACCTGCCAAAGGTCCGGAAATAAATAATTGACTGTATATATAATTAAAAGTATGATCGAATTTATAAAATGAGGATCTCCCCACTAAATGATATTGAAAAGTTGGAAAATGATTTTCTATTTGCCAGAATAAGTGAGGCAAAAGTGCCAGAACTATAATGGTGGGAATAATCCAGAAAGTAAGTCTTTTAAAAAGTTTAAGATTTGATAACAAAGTAAATATCAACACCAAAAGCCCATGATATTTGCTATACAACATTCCGCTTCCTGCAATTCCTAAAAAAACGGCTAACCACCATGTATTGGTTTGAAGGTATTTTTTATAGATCAGAAAAAATAATACTGAGAAAAAAACGACAGGAAGATCAGGTATTGCGAGAAATCCGCCAATATGACTTTGAATAATGATTGCTGAAAGTAAAATTAGGAGAAGGAGGGAAATTTTTTTTATTTGATCTTTTAATAATAAGAAAATAAAAAACACTGTCGTAACTCCCATTAAAGTTGTAATAATGCGAACTCCAAGTTCATTTTTAAATAATGAGTATCCTATTTTAATAAGCAAAGCAATTAATGGTGGATGATCGAAATATCCCCAATCGAGATGTCTTGAGTACATCCAATAATAAGCCTCATCATGTGCCAATTCGGTAAATGTAGCTTGTAACAGATTTACAATAAGCCAAATAAAAAGAAAAGTAAAAACTATCTTTTGAGGATTTTGAGAATTATCAAGTTTATTTAAGAATCTGCTAAACATTAATACTTATTGTCTGCTTTGATTTGGAATAAAGCCAAAAATAATATAATTATGCCAACTCTAATATTTTATTAAGAATGATTAAGAAACTATTTTGTGTAGCAGGCATTTTTGCACTCCTTGAAACAACATTATTTTGTCAGGAAATAACATGGAAGGCAGGCTTTAACAGCTTTTTTGATAATCGTGAGTATTTTAACAATTATATCAATCCCCAATCTATATTGGGGGCCCGCACTTATGCTGAAGGTGGTTTGGCTATTGATAAATATAGCGAATTTAGTGTAGGTGTTGACTTTATGTATGAATTTGGTGCAAAAGTTAAGACAGATTATATACAACCGATACTATATTACCATTTTAATAATGACCCATTTGAAGTCTATATGGGAGCTTTTCAACGAAAAGGATTGTTTGAATTGCCATATGTTCTGCAAACAGACACTTTTCAGTATTACAGGCCAAATGCTGAGGGAATATTCCTAAAAGCAGAAAAATCCTGGTTCTATCAAGAATTATGGCTTGACTGGACTTCGAGACAAACCGATACAGTAAGAGAGACCTTTTTAATAGGAGGTACAGGCAAAATATGGAAGAATTCCTTATTTGCCCGATATGATTTTATTATGTATCATTTTGCAGGACCTGCAATTAGTATACCTAATGATCACATCCGCGATAATGGTGGTTTCGATATTGTTGCAGGCTTGGATCTTTCTGACAAAACATTTTTTGATACATTAACTATCAGTACAGGTTTAACTATGAGTTATGATCGCCTTCGTAATGTATATGATCTGGATCTTCGGTTCGGTAGTCTTAGCGAAATATTTCTTCTGTATAAAGGGTTGGGATTAAAAAACACTGTTTATTTCGGAGATGGTCAGGTTCAGATGGTGGGTGACGGAATGTACTCTGCTAAATTTTATGATCGGCTGGATTTTATATGGAATGTTTTTAGAGTTAGCAAAGTGAAAGCCCAGGTACAATTCTCACTACATTTCTTGCCAGAAACTTTAGATACTAGCCAGAAATTCGCAATATATCTGGATCTAAACGGCAGAAAAGATATTGGTAAAACCTCAAAACAAGATTAGAGAATTTACTCAAAAAGTAATTTCTTCAACTCACTAATACTTATTTCTTCTGACGGATTAAACAATTCGGACGAAATGTAATTATACAAAGATTGCTTGAATTGCTTTCCTTCAGGTTTTGAAGAAATTGCTTCCAGATCTATTGGACAGACTATAACCTTTCCTCTGCTACACTTATATTCGAACAGCAGTCCTAATTTATGATTTCTGTCAATATTATCAATTACTTGTATTAACGGGCGATATGATTTGTTTGTTCCATCGAGAATTATCGGACGGCTGTTTTTAACAATAATCCACCATTGCCAGTTGGAATGTGCCTCAGTTGGAAAACCTGTAAACAACGGGTGTTTTGGATCGGTGAGTATGCCCATTGTACCCGGAGAAACCTGTTTGTTATTATCTACGGCTATTTTTGTAAACATTTTGTAATTCCAGAATTCCGAAATAAACTGGCCAGGAACTGAATTTTCCTTTATGCCTTCAAACTTTGGGACAATCAGAACAGTGCCGCCTTGTTTCAGCTTTGCCTCAATAGAAGGGTTAAGCTCCCTGGCAATAGTGAACGTTTGATTTATAAATGAATCTTTAATAATCGGATAAACCCATAAAGGGTATTCGTTCTTTGCAACCTTTCTGCTTATTTCAAGCTTTAAAGTCATTTTTGTGGCTTTTTCAACAGAAGGTAGTTTTAACGATACTGAGCCTATATTCTCAAGGTTACCTTGTTTAATTGTACTAATGTTATATTCACCCTGAGCAAAAATCTCGTTATTATTTTCTGAAATCAACTGCCACGATACCGTTCTGTTTGAAAGGTCTTTCCAGCCATAATTTGCAATATCAATTTCACCAAGAAAGTTTTCCCCGGCATTCCAGCAATATCTGTCCATTTTGCAAAGAACAACAATCCTATTACAAGATTCGCGAAAATCCTCAGGAGAAATCAATCCCTTGCTTTCCATAAAGGCATCCAGCATGCCAACCAGGGCAGTTCCCTGTCCGGGATAATCTTGTAAATCGAGAAGCTGAAAACCTCCAAATCCTTTAGTACGTAAAGCTATTTCAATATCTGCCTTATAGCAGATCGCTGCAAGGGCACCAGATTGTTGGAAGAAAGCATCAGCCTGGTCACCCATACCTGCTTTTTCAAGCTTGTTTTTAAAAAATTCAAGGTTTCGTGGTTTAAGTATACCCGTATATTTAGGTATTTCTTCAGAATATGGAGGATATACCTGATATTGACCTATTTCGTGACCAATAACAGGCACGGGAGAATTAGCAATTGCTCTTTCATAGGTAAAAGTGGTATTCGGATAAATTGTATTTAATATTCCTCCCTGCTTCGAATCAACATGCGAGATAGATCCTCTTACATCTGTGCTCAAATCATCGGCTTCCTTGCCTGTACGGAATGTTGTCCAGTAATTATCACCTTCAGCATAAGAAGGATCCCAAAGCCGGTTGTTTGAACCCTGGGCAAAAAGAGGTCGAGAATCGTACTCCCTCAAACTGTCAACCATTTCTTTAAGTTTTCCTCTATCCTGCCATATTTCATTGCCAAGTGCAAACATAACAAACGAAGGATGGTTGCCATAATTATCTATGATTTCCTTTCCATAATGAATCATCAATGCAACTTGGTTGCTATCTTTGACATCAAGAGCATACCAAATTGGCAATTCAGGTTGAAGGTATATTCCGGCAATATCAGCAGCTTCAAAAGCTGCCTCAGGCGGAGTCCATGAATGAAACCGATAATGATTAATGCCATATTCTTTAGCAATATCAAAAATATTGAGCCACTCATCAACATCCATTGCAGGATAGCCTGTAAGAGGGAAAACACATGCATCGTGTTTTCCTCGTAAGAATGTAGTGAGTCCGTTAATATTGAATTGGCTTCCTTTTGTTTTAAACTCACGCATTCCTGTACTAAAAACATAGTTATCGATGAGTACATTTTTAACATACAGCTCAACAGAAAACTGATAGAATGCCGGATTGAACTCGCTCCAATACTGAGTCTTATCGTTCATATCAAAGGTGAATTCGATAAGGGTATCTGACTTGATTTCAGAAATACTATACCATTGTTCGGGAATAGAATTCCTGTATTTATAGTTTTGTTCTATGGTTTTGATACAAATCCGCGCACCTTTTATTCTTTTACCAAAATGAGAAATGGTCGTTTTAAAAAGAAACTTGTTTTTTGATATGTCCGGAAAAGAAACAACATGGGTAATTCTTGTTTTTTCTGATGCTTCAATTTCAATTATACCTAAAATACCGTTCCAGTTTGTTTGTGTATCATCTGAATATGCATGAGATCCGGCAATTGGCAAGAGTTCTGGTGTATTATCCACTAAAATAGTAAGGGTGTGTTTTCCGGGTTTTACTATATCTGTGAGATCGTAAACCTGTTTGGTAAAAATCGATTTATTCTGACCTAAATATATCGTATCAATCCAAACCTTAGTAACCTTGGTTCTCTCAAGAATAAGTTCAATATGTTTCTTAACCCATGTTTCGGGAATTTCAATTGTTTTTCTGTACCAGGCAGATCCGGCATATATATAATCGCGATTTAACCCAAACTCATTGGTATCCTTATTTAGTTTCCCCTTCTTATTTTCTTCCATTGATCCAGGTAATAGAATGGAATCGTTCAACTTCATAGAAAACCATTTTTCACTTTTACCAACATTCATTGAATCTATTCCAAATTGCCAAATACCGCTTAAATCAATGTTTTCTCTTACAGAATCAAACTTTTCTGTGGAACAAGATATTAAAGATATCAAAAGGATACCTACATATAGTATAGTGAAACGTTGTGACCTTTCCATAATGAAATATAATTACGCTTTCAAAGATTAAAAAACATTTCAAACAATTGTGAATTTATATAAAGAAAATGACATGATTTATCTAATTAACCTTCCTTTTTTATGTTGTATCAATTTTTTTGTCTCCTTTACTTTCTTATTTTAGGGCTCAAAAAAAACGTCAAATGAATAACGATTTGTGAATTTTAAGAATAATTAAAAACTTAAGTTAGAACTTAAGCCCTACACTAAATTCAATTCTTGATAAATTATCTATTTGATCCAAATCAAACTTTAAATCATCAATTTTATATCTTTTCATAAATCCAAGAAAAATGGAAAGATCGATAAAAAAGCCTTGATCATTATCTGTGAAATTTAATCTGTTGGCAAAATTAAGACCTGCATTTTTACCAATTAAAGTGAAACGATTACTATTAACTGATGTGTTGTTATGATAGTAAATAAAACCCGGAGATACATTGAATTCGTCATCAATATGTGTGGATATTCTTTGTCGGAATGCGAAGTTCCATCCAAGATATAGGCAATGAATATTATCACTGGCGCTGTTTATGGTATTTCCGTCAATAACTACATCTATACCAGAAATAGAATTCGATGTTACGAAATCTTTAATTAATAAACCTGTACCAAAATTTTCAGTTGGGTAATAATTAACATTAAACGCAAAAGCCAAACCTGTACGCATGTCGTCATAATATTCTTTTAATTCCTTGGTATTATCAGGTGTTTTACCAATTAATACACCATAGGCAATTGAAAGATTTGTATTGATTTTTCTATATGAATTAGAATTCATATATTGACTTTTTGAGTTGGGATCTTGAAATTTCTCGTAATAAACAAAAAAGAGCCCAATCATATTGGTCTTATTGATATTGGTCAAAATATTATTGGATGGAGCCGAAATAGTTGCTTCAAGAACTTTATTGGAAATAACCAATTTCTCACATTTTTTATATGTCCCTTGCGAGGTTAAAACATAGACCCCGGTTTTTTTTAAAGGATAATAGTTTTTATTATAAACAATATCTAAAATTTTTGATCTGCCGAGCATAGTCTTTATTGTTTCACCATTATCAGCTTTATATTGGAAATAAACATTCTGATTATCTATCGAAAGAATAGTTGCATCAAATACCCGATGATCGATTGTAAGAATTTTTTGTTGTTTTAAACCATCACGATTCGATATAAGCTGTATTTCAGTATTGCTGAATTCCTGAATCTTTGGACTAGATAAGTTACCCTGAAAAAAGCATGCAAAAACATTTTTTGTTTCAATTTGTTTTGAAGCATAGATATTTCCCTCCTTATAAAAAATGAAATTATCATCAATTGCTTCAATCTCACAAAAAATAGTATCAAACTGCATTTCCGGTACAACGATTTCATTGATATCGGATAGCCTGATAACAGAAATCTGATTTTGGTAAACCTCTTTTGTTTTTTCAGAATTTACAGTTGTATATTTTAAAATATTATTGGCTAAAGAAATTTCTTTGCATTTAATTATTTTAAGATCAATTCTGGAAGTCACGATCATATCCTGGCAATAAGCTTTTGATATAGTAAATAATAACAAAAAGAAGAAGATTTTTTTCATTTCTTGAAGGTAAATATCGACAAATACATTTGTTCGAAAAATACAAAAACTGTTTCATATGATACAATAAGTGAAAACTTTTTTTATATAAAGTTGTTAGTTGGTAGAAAATTGATGCCAGATTAATTGTAGGTTTAACCGAGATTTGTCAGTAGAAATATAAAAAACCAATGAAATATTACACCTCTTTTGATTTAACTGAGCTTATAGTTGGTGAGATAAACGTTTATCATATTCGATTTTTCGAATAATAATTAAAAAAAAATAATCAGAATAAGCAACTGAATGAAAAAATCATATAAATATC
>JAHEEB010000116.1:6747-9017 GCA_024640925.1 Bacteroidota bacterium
TGTATTTTAGTCTTTTAAATAAAATTATATGAAAATCGGAAAAGGCATACTATTATTTCTCTTATTTCTCTTTCTCTCAGCGACTTTACAATCGCAGGTACTTAACCCAGTAAAATGGGAGAATTCGATAAAGAAGAACAGCGACAACACGTACGACTTGGTTTTCACTGCAAAAATTCAAAAAGGCTGGCATTTATACGGACTAAATATCGCTGATGGCGGGCCTGTGCGTACTTCCGTAAACTTCAAAAATACAAACAGCATAGAATTAATAGGTAACACAAAATCATCCATTAAGCCGGACAAAAAGTATGACAGCACTTTTGCTATGGATGTTGAATTATTTGAAGGTACTGTCTCTTTCTCCCAAAAATTAAAGCTTAAGGTACCAAAAGCAACTGTAGAAGGATTTGTTGAATTTATGGTATGTGATAATTCAAGATGTTTACCTCCTACAAATAACGATTTTTCCTTTTCTCTTGAAAATAGTATCTCAGCTGACAATAAACAAACGGAAAAAACCACTACTGAGACAGATACTGGTAGTTCCGTGCCAGTAAATGATACCATTTCGACACTTACTACATCTTCCAAAGGGGTTTCAAAGAATAATGACAAAGCCGGAGAATCACTCTGGCAAATATTTTGGGGAGCAGTGGCAAAAGGAATTCTTTCTGTGTTTACTCCTTGTGTTTTCCCAATAATCCCATTGATTGTAGCCTTTTTTATGCGAGACAACAGTACTCGTAAACGAATCTACCAGGCAATATTGTTTGGGTTAACCATTATTACATTTTACATTTCTGTTGGTTTGTTTGCCGGAATATTAAAAATTGATCTCACTTTGTTATCAAAATTCCCAACCACAAATTTTATTCTTTTTCTGCTTTTATTCCTGGTTGCCCTTTCCTTTTTTGGAATGTTTGAAATAATTCTTCCTGGAAAATTATCGAATAAGTTGGATCAGCAGGTCGATAAAGGCGGATTACTTGCCCCCTTCTTTCTCGCGCTGGCAACAGTAGTCGTTTCGTTTTCGTGCGTTGGGCCAATAGCCGGAGCTGCCATTGCAACTGCCTTGAAGGGTGATATTATAAAACCAGTTATTGCCATGTTTGGATTTTCCCTCTCTTTTTCATTCCCTTTTATAGTAATAGGCATTTTTCCCGCTCTTTTAAAAAAATTACCAAAATCGGGTGGCTGGCTTAATTCTGTTAAGGTGGTATTCGCTTTTATAATTTTTGGAACATCATTTATTTTCCTGGGAAACATAAGGTTCGGAATTTTTACGCGTGATGTCATTCTCTCTATCGAAATTGTAACTTTTGCATTATTAGGTTTTTATCTTTTAGGAAAATTTAAATTACCACACGATAGCGATTTACCACACATCAAAGTTCCCAGATTAATTTTAGCAATCCTCTCCTTTTCCTTTGCAATCTATATGTTTCCCGGTTTATTAGGAAGTCCATTAAAAGCAATTTCCAGCTATCTTCCTTCATCAGAAACATCTGAATTAAAAATCAGCTCTGCACCTGCTATTACAACTGATAATCAGTCGGCACTGTGCAACAAAGTCCCGAAATATTCCGGAAAGTATCATTTACCTTACAATTTAGCAAGTTACTTTGATTATAATGAAGGGATAGCTTGTGCGAAAGAGAAAGATATGCCAGTATTGCTTTATTTTACGGGTTACTCATGTAAAAACTGTAAAAATATGTATTCCGAAGTATGGTCGGATCAGAGAGTGATGGATAAGCTAAGAAACCAGTTTGTAATAATTTCTTTATATGTCGATGACTTTACCGATTTAGCTGAAAATGATAAATACATATCGGATCAAAGTGGTAAGGAAATAACCACTATTGGAAAAAAGAACCTGGAGTTTGAGATTTCACGGTATGGAACTAATTCACAACCACTTTTTGTAATTCTAAATACCAGAGAAGATGTTTTAACTGAAAAAGAAGCATATACATACAGTTCCAATATTGATGAATTCCTTCTGTTTTTAGATGAAGGGATTCAAAATTACGAATCATCCATGAAATAATATACACCGAATTATCATAAATATGCACAAACCAAGAATCGCATTAAATTTACATTGTGCTCTTTTTCAATTCATTATATGAATACTTGTATTTTTTATTGTTTTTTTAGGTGCATAAACATTTTGCATTCTTCAGGAAGAATATTAACTTCGTGACGTCTATTTTCATCAGTAAGTTTTTAAGTATAATTGTTGCATAAAGATGGCTAAAACAAAG
>JAHEEB010000735.1 GCA_024640925.1 Bacteroidota bacterium
TCCAGAGAAGATAAGGCCTGAACTTTCCCCATCGTGTATTTGTCCTGTCACCTAATATACCAATTGCAGGGTCAATTACAGCATCACCAATTCGTGTTATCAGCATCATTGAGGCGGCGGCAGCTGCAGTTATACCGAAAACATCTGTATAAAAAATCATTAAATACATCCCGAAAAGCTTCCAGAACATAGATGAAGCGGCATCACCAAAACCGTATCCGATTTTTTCTTTAAAGCTGAGTTTTTGTAGTGTCATGTAAGTCGTAGTTAAGAGATAATAGTTGTTTGTAAATGTAAATCTTATTTTTCTGGCTCAAAAGTATATTTACACCAAAACAATTACTAAAAATATGATACATCAGTTCCATTACTTCAATACATCAACACTACATCATCACAAATAGTTTATCTTCCAAGTATGATTATTGACAATATTTTCCTAATATTACACTGCAAACGAAAAAATTATGTTTGGTATAAATCCTACAACAATTCATATAATTCGAATCGTCGGAACGAACTAAAAATCGCCGGGAAAATAATTATTAAAAATATACCCTTGCCGGTGAATTCATCAGTAAGGGTTTTTGCTTTTTATAAATGAAAAACATGAATATCAATATAGTGATTATCTCAATTATTATTGTGGCCGGAAATCCGCCTCCACAGAGATAATCATTGTTAAAATAATAACAATACCCCTGTTGAGCAATCTGCAGGGGTTTTTTATTCACTATAAAACACAAATATTATGAAGTTTTTAAGACAAGATCAACAAAAAGAGTTCTTTTCAGAACGTATTAAACAAGTTCCACGCTCGTTTATACGAGACATTTTGCAGGTTGCTGTTTCACCGGATTTCATCTCTTTTGCAGGAGGGTTGCCTAACAAGAAGTTTTTCCCTGCCAGCGAGTTAAAAGAAAGTGCAAACCGTTTACTTGGCAAATTATCCGGTGATGTGCTCCAATACAGTAATTCAGAAGGATATCTCCCATTGCGGGAATATATTTCAACCTATTACTCTAAAAAAGGAATTGATATTCATCCTTCGAATATATTAATAACAACTGGCTCACAACAGGCGCTTGATTTATTAGGAAAAACACTAATAAATGAAGGGGATTTTGTAATCCTTGAAGAACCATCATATTTGGGAGCAATACAGGCCTTTTCGGTTTTTCAGCCAACCTTTCAATGTGTACCACTGATGGAAGACGGCATAAACACTACCCTTTTCGAAGAAACACTAAAAAGAACCTGTGCCAGGTTATCATACCTGATACCAAATTTCCAGAATCCCTCTGGTATTTCATATTCCGAAGAAACCCGAAAAAAAGTGGCAGAAATTGCCATAAATAATCATCATTTTTTAATAGAAGACGACCCATATGGCGAAATCAGGTTCGGTGGAAATGCACTCCCTAACATATATACCTATGCCCCATCGAACACTCTTTTACTTGGTACTTTTTCGAAGACCGTTGCTCCCGGTTTACGTATCGGGTGGGTTGTTGCCCCTGACGAAATAATGGAGAAACTTATAATTGCAAAACAAGCCGCCGACCTGCATACCGATATCTTTGCCCAGCAATTGGTATATGATTACCTGACCAATAATCCCATTGATGAACACTTGAAAATCATAAGGAATGCATACAGTATTCAGGCAAATGCAATGATGGATGCATTAGAAAAACACTTTCCTGATGATATCAGTTTTACCAGGCCAAAGGGTGGAATGTTCCTCTGGGCAACACTCCCCAAAGGGTATTCTTCCATGGAACTCTTTGATTTGGCCTTAAAGAAAAAAGTTGCTTTTGTACCAGGAACTCCTTTCTATATTGGAAAAACAGACAGTAACACAATGCGGTTGAATTTTTCATGTACCGATCCGGATACTATTTTCGAAGGAATTAAAAGACTGGCTGATTGTATCAGGGAATTACAAAATTAATTTGAGTTCAGATCAAAAGCAACCTTTTTAAATGAATCCTGTCTTTTTTAATAAACCAATGAAATATGAAAAATTTTAATTCTTTTAAAATAATCTTCCTTGGCTTTATGTCCACTGCCTTAATTTCAGGCTGTGAGATAGAGCAAAAGGAAATTAAAGGAAATGGAAATATTACTACAAACAGGCGATTTGTAGAATCATTCAGCGAGCTTGAAATAAACGGAATATTCACCGTCTACCTTTCACAGGCTAGTATGACTAAAGTTGAAGTTGTTACCGATGAAAACCTTCAACAATTAATAAATACCGAAACAAATAATAATGTTCTTAGTATTGTGAATAATTCTGAAGATGATTTCAGTGCCAACAGAATGGATATATATATTACTGTACCAGATATTAAAAGAATTAAACTGGATGGGGTTAATTCGTTCTATTGCCTGGATACACTTCAATTAGATGAAGTATATATCGAAAAAGAGAATACAGGTTTTATGCAATTCAATGCTGTTCTAAATAAATTGACTATCCATTCTTCTGATGTGGGTGATTTGGAACTAAACGGAAAATCCCTTGACTTGGAAATTACAAATGAAATGACAGGAAACATTTATGGATACGGGTTTAAAACGAACAACTTAGTTCTTTCTCACACAGGTACGGGTGATATACAGGTTTTTGTTACAAACTCAATTAAGGCAGATTTATCAGGCGTTGGCGATGTATATTGTAAAGGATTCCCTGCAAACATTTCAAAAACAACAAATGGTGTCTGTCGCTTGTATGTTGGAAATTAATTGTACTTTTTAAGTCAACTCTGGATGCCGGCGCTTCTGTTAAAGGAGCGCCTTTTTAATTGAGAATTAAAACCTTCTTGCATGTTTGTTGGTGAAAGTCCACTGGGGTGTTTCGAGAGTTTCCAAAAAATCTACCTCAAACCATGGAGAAAGGGGACTATTGTAGTTTTTAAGAACATGAAAATTTTGTGCTGGCATATAGCTCTGTCCTAACAGCATTATTTTTTTACCTGATGAAGAAATTGCCATATCGAGGACCAACACTCCATGTCCATAACCAGGTAAAGCGCCCTGAACAAAAGCATCTCCTATAGTCAAACCGGAAGAGCTTATTTCCTTCATATCTCTGCTCAATGATAGTGTCCCAGCATAATTCATTATGTTGTAGAGATAATTTAAAAAGTTTTTACGCGAATCATCATAGCCGGCAGTTTTAACCCATTGAAATGAATCATGGCCATTCACCTTTACTATTTTTGTCCTCCATCCATTTTTCCATTTTTTCCATGATATTTTATCGTTGCAGCAGGAATAACTGAACTCAATTTCGTCGGCCCTGTTCACACTCCATAAGTATTCCGAACGAAGCCTTATTATAGCATCGA
>JAHEEB010000736.1 GCA_024640925.1 Bacteroidota bacterium
AAGAAGAATTTATTTCCCCGGCACATTCCTACGGGGATTAATTCAATCATTTTTGTTTTGAATTTAAAATGTTTTTCATTGACAAAAACCTCGGAACTAACCGAAACAAAATCGTTATCGGTATAGGGTTCGAACAGGTTCGTTTTTGAATTTAATTGACATTCTAATTTTTTCAGGGAAAAGGAAAAGAATATTTCGAGGTAATAATTGCTGTCAAACGTTGATAGGTCTATATTGTAGTTTGATTTAATATGTTTTGAATACGTATCAAAAGGTGTCTTTTTTTTGAGATATTCCATTCCATATATTTCAAAATCTGATGAAAGAAAGTTGTATAAACCCGGAATTAGTGAATATCCTTTAAAAGCCTTCAAATTGCCATTGAAAATATATTTCCCGTCTTCAATTTGAAAAACCGAATAATCTCCGTTTATTTCCGCCGATTGATATTCATCATCTATCCAAAGCCCATTGTATGAAACAAGATGAATTAAAATATCTTTCTTATCATCTCCGGATATTTTAACACTGCATAATGGATAAAAGAATCCATTCAACCCCTTATCTTTAAAAACTTCGCTGAAATGGGGAAATGGTTTTATTTGAAAGTTTTTTACATTGAACGGATGGTTTATCGGGTCGCACAGGACATTCCATTTGTTTGTTAAAACTTGTGTCTTTTGCATGTTACACTTAAGGCAAATTCTTTTTCCATCGATGTTTGACAAAACAGTAGCTTCCTTACCGCAAAGTTCACAAACTTCTTTGGTTATGCCTCGGGCACATAACATACATAACCCGTTATTTTTCTCATAAGTAGCTTGTAATACAAGAACCCCGCATTTGGTACATGGTGTTTTATCCATTGTGTGTGTTTGAATTAGACAAATCGAAAATTTCCAAAATGCCAACTTTAAATTAACGTTTAAATTTGCAAAAAAATAACAATATTGTCCGCATAAAAATAAGAATGCAACCTCTACAAGGTTGTGAAAACATAAAACAATCTGTCCTACAATAATGTATCCTCTACGAGGATAATTTGACAACTTCGTAGAAGTTTCATTTTTGTAGAAATGAATAATGACTAAAGAACAACCTCGTAGAGGTTGCAATTATTGTGAGATAATATTTTTACAGGACAACAATGAAAAAACAAGTAAAATTTCTAAAATAATCCTATACTCATCTCATACTCATCCTATACTTCTGATATACTCATGCTGAATTTCAATTCGTATTGTGACTTTTTGACCGGATTGGCAATTTTTTTTATTGTGTTTTGTGAATAAGTGTAACAGATCCAAGTTTTAAAACAGATAATTAAAAATATTTTTTTATATTTGGAAAGGCAACCTTATAAATTTTACTGGTATACATCTTTTTAAGATAGGTATAAAAACGATAAACCAGTTGTATGTGAAATAATTAGTTACACCTAAATAATTTAAGTATGATTTCACCAGCCATTGCCATAGTGCAGCTAAACGGCAAAACGTACAGAGAGCTTAAATCGATAGAAATAAGCCAGTCTGTTAACGATCACCATTATTTTAGTATTAGTATTGGAAGCGGGAAAATAGGCGAATTGGCCAACTCTTTTCTCGAAAAAGCCCGTGATTTTGTCGGAACCGATATGACCCTTGAAATTCATAATGGGCTGAAGGAAAAACTGGTATTCCGGGGTATAATCACAAGGGTGAAGTCAGCAGCTACATCGCGCTCGGAATTGGGACATACAGTTATTATGGAAGGGTATAGCCCCACAATATTACTCGATAATGGGAAAAATTGCCAGTCGTATATAGGTAAAAACCTAAAGAGCATAGCTGAAGAGGTTTGTAGGGATTTCCCGGTAAATGTTCTCAACCCGGAAATAAGTCCCATGAAAAAGGATACAATTTCCTATACCGTTCAATACCAGGAATCGGCTTTCAGCTTTTTAAACCGACTGGCTTGCAGGTATGGAGAGTGGTTCTATTTCGATGGAAAATCACTTGTATTTGGCAACAAAAAACAACCTGATATTGAATTGCTTTACGGAACAGATTTGTTAAGTTTCGATATCGGGCTTTCAGTTGCACCCCTTGTACAATCGGTCTCTTCGCGCATCTATAAAGAAGATAGCACACATGTTCAGAATATGTCGGGACAAAAGACAACCATGAAAGGAATGGCCTCATTTGCCATGGATAAATCGGCAAAAACTTTCCTGGGTAAACCTGTTTCCATCCTTCATCAATTCGACGATGAGTCTGCCGTTGCCAGTCAGATGGATGAGGTTTCGCGACTTACTATACAGTCTGAAGCTGCCCGCAGAGTTACTTTCTCAGGAGTAAGCATTAATCCGGCTCTTTATCCGGGAGCCATTATCAGTGTAAACAACCTAACCGGGCGTGGTAAAGCCAAACAGGGTGAATATATAGTTACATCGGTAACACACACATGGTCGTCTGGCGGACAATACCAAAACAGTTTTACAGCCATACCCTCCGATGCAGAGGTACCACCAATGACCAACCCATTACTTGTTCCTTTCTGCGAGAGCCAATCGGCAATAGTAACAGATAATAACGACCCCGAAGGACTCGGACGTGTGAAAGTACGTTTCAGCTGGCAGAAATATGGCGACACACCCTGGTTAAGAATAGCCATGCCATATGGAGGACCAAACAAAGGAATATATTTTGTGCCGGAAACAGACGAAGAAGTAATGGTTGGCTTCGAAGGAGGCAATGCCGAGAAACCATATGTACAGGGTACCCTGTATCATGCAAAAGCCAAACCGGACGACTGGCATTCGGAAAGTAACGACCTTAAAGCAATAAGAACAAGGAGCGGACATACAATTGAATTTAACGACAGCAATTCTGACTGGGGAATTACGATCAAGGATAAAAACGATAACTGCATCTTTTTGGATACAAGTGGAAAAGGCATCAAAATTTCGGCACCTGAGAAAATTTCTCTGGTATCAAATGACATAGAAATTATTGCCAAAAATCAGCTTATACTTAAGTCAGAGAAGGATACAAACCAAAGTGTTGGCACTGAATTCAATCAAAGCATTGGCGGTGATGCTTCCATCGCATACAGTAAAAACCTGAAAACAAGTGTTGGTTCGGATCTGAAACTAAATGTCGGAAATGGAGCTGAAATAATCGTTTCCGGAGAGTATGTTCAGAATGTACAGGATACCCTTAAAATATCATCAGGAGATAAAATGGAAGTAATAGCCCAATCGGACATGACTTTAAAGAGTGGCTCGAATGTCTACATTTCTGAATAATTTAAACTATGTACAATTTCCGGACGTTAAAAAGCCACTACTCAATAGTTATCTGGTACAGATTACC
>JAHEEB010000737.1 GCA_024640925.1 Bacteroidota bacterium
CATCTGGAGCTTTGCCGGATAATTAATCATCCGGTTGTCATTTATGATCAGGGTTACCATTAATTTGTCTACCCCTATCGTTCCATATTCATTCAGAAATGGTGTATAAGGTGGTGTCAGGTTCACAATAACAGTAACAGGATCGGAACAGTAGGATTTCTGAAATAAAAGAAACAATAAAATAAAAAAGCAAAATAATTTTCTGGATAAATCAGGGATAAGGCATAAGGTAAAAGGAATATGTGGCCTTAATGAATGCATTTCCGATTTGCTGTGCAACTGCATTGATATAGTGTTATTGGTTGGTGAAATCATTTTGTTTTTTTGAAATTAAACTGTTCCATAAATTGATAATTCCCTGTTTTACTCAATCACAACTTTTAAAACCTGCCTTTCATTCTCCGAAGAAAGCTCTAATACATATACCCCTGAATTAAGCCCGGTTAAGTTGTATGGGATTTCGTATTCTTCCAGTCCGGTAAAATACTGCACATCTTCAAGTACAGAAGTGTACGAATTATATAGTTTGAGGGTAACATCAGCCTCCCTGCTTAGTTTTACCGCTATATAAAAGTTGCCTTCATTTGGATTGGGATATGCCTTAAAGCCTAAGATTAATGGCAGGAAAGAAGCAATTTTTTGAGGAATAAACCCATCCTCATAATAAATAGTAACCGTTTTGGAAGAATCGCTAAAACAACCCCCATACCAAGCGCGAAGAGTAACGTTTACTATTCCTTCATTGTCCGTATGAAATTTCTGCATCCAGCTGTTATTATCATCCAGGGTGACTGGCTTATCAAAGTACCACTGTATACTATCGGGAACAGTCCAGGTAACATCCACTACTTTTATCACTTCGTCAATAACAGCACTGTCTTGCACCAAAAGAACTGCATCAAGTGGATGATCTGATACTTTCAGGTTAAGTGTATCAATGCCAATGCAGCCCAAATCATTGGCTATTTTTAGTGTATAAGAACCAGCTTCACTCAATGTCAGATAGCGTTCGGTGGATACAAGTGAGTTATCTTTATACCATCTGTAGGAAACAAAATCACCACCATCGAGTTGGATGGTATTTCCTGTGCAAAGTATCGATGGATTTTGTTTCAGGTTAGCTGTTGGGGCTGCCGGTGTTGTAATGACAAATGATTTGTCCAGTTTACAGCCTTTTCTGTCAATAACCGTGAGTTTCAGATTGCCTTTGTTCAGGTTAAACAGGTTTGCTGTTTTTGAATTGTTCGACCACAGGTAACTATATTGTCCGTTGCCTCCTGTAACACTTGTGGTTATTGACCCATCAAAGGAATTATAACATACAGGGTTTGTTGTTTGTCCTGATATTTCAATGGCTTTGGGCTGGGGAACAATAAAATTACTATCAATTTTACAGCCTTTGCTGTCCAACAATCTGAAATAATAATTCTTACCAGAGAGACCGGTAATTTCGGGGCTGGTTTCAGTACCGTCAATATAATATTTATAACCCGGGAAACCACCCGAGACATCAATTATATGGATAATCCCGTCCTTACCGCCAAAACAGGAAACCGAATCTATGGAGTAAGCTGATAATTTAGGACCATTTATATCAGAAACAGACACTATTAAAGTATCCTTACAAAGATTTTTATCCGTTACAAACAGTAAATACTGACCGGAATAAATATTCTCCAACATGCCAGAGTTTACCCCCATATACTTAGAGGAATCAGCAAAATACCATTTGAAGAAGTATTCCTCAGTGCCTCCTGAAATTATAGTTTGTATCGCCCCGGTGTTCTGCTGACATTGCGCATCTATTACTGTATCTTCGGCAACAATCAACATCGCCGGCTGGGTTATTGAAACAGATTCTGTGGAGGGACATTTATTCGCATCCCTGGCAAAAATCGTCTGGTTGCTTCCGGCAGAAAGTCCGGAAATAAAATCCCCGGTTGTCCAGTTCGAGTTATCGGCAGATACCTGGTAGTTGGGTGTACCACCGCTGATATTTAGTTTTACTGCCCCTGAATTGTCGTTATAACAGTTTAGATTAGACACTGTTGCTATCGAGGTTAAAAATTGAGTCGGTTGGGTAATTACAACCGAAGCTTTTACTAAAACACCTGCTGAATCGATAACAAATACAGTATCTATATTTGAACCCGAAGCTGAAAGTCCATTAATAAGGGCTGTGGATCCCAAAATAGTATTATTGAACCCATACTTGTAATGTCTCCATCCTCCTTTTGCAATTGGGAAAACCTGTCCTGTTGAATTCCCATAACAATCAACATTCTTCTTTGTGTAAGAAAGCGTAAGTGCTGAATCGGGCTGACGAACCCGGATATTTAAAAGGGAATCTAAACAATTATTTTCGTCTATAACCCTAATCTTGTAGTATCCATCATATAACCCTGATATCAGGGCATTTTCTGTTGTGTTTCCACTGTTTATTATAGTTTTATTTTTTAAAACACTATAATTAAACCCGCCGGTTCCTCCTTCAATTGAGAGATTGATAGTACCTGTGCTACCGCCATATTCTGCGATTTTGGAACCAATGGCTGTAATTTCAATATCGCTGGGTTGGGTGACTATTAATGCCTCGGAAGCTATACATCTATTGCTCTCAACCTGCATAGTATAATTATCGGCTTCTTTAGAAAAAAACAAATTTGATGATTTACTTTCATTTATACTCCCATCGGAATTATACAATGTGTAATTTATTGTTGGTATGCTGTTATTCTGTACATTGATGGTTATATCAGTATTATAACCATAGCATTGGATTGGAGTAAAAGAGGGAGTAAAAGTTAATTCCGGATTTGCTTCAACAAGTTTTGTTGTGCTGGCTATCACGCTATATTTATCAGCAACTTTAACAGAGTAAGTTCCTTCTGATAAACCTTGAATAGAAGGATTAGTCAAATAAGTTTGAGGGATGACTATAGATTCATTTACGAAAATATCGTAGGGTGGAATACCACCGGAATAGATTAATGAAATAATGCCATCATTTCGTTCTTCTGAATTGGGTTCAGCATTTAATGAACTACATGTCACTCTCCTGGAATTATTTATGGAACTGATAGAAACTTTTAAAGGACATCTTAAATAATCAGACTTAATACTCGGAGTAGTAGGGCATCCATCAGGATCGCTAAGGTAGATATAGTAATAAATATTTCCACTAAGATTGGGTAGAATCCAATTGTTTGTGCCAGCTTCTCTTGATAGAGTGGATAAAGCAACCTGTTGATAAGTGCTTGAATTACTATTTCGGTAGTTTACTGTAATGGGTGTTTTGCAATTGGCATAATTCGATATGGTAATTCGGCATCTGCCATCAGTACTGTTATATTTT
>JAHEEB010000738.1 GCA_024640925.1 Bacteroidota bacterium
TAATTTTTATATTTTCCATTTGAGGCAATCACTTGCCTCAAATGGTTTTCTTCTTTTTTGCTGAAGTAAATATTTCATCAAGATGGCGTTTTGTGTAATTTACCCGGATTAATCAGTAGATTTATTTATGTTACTATTGCTCAATTTTATCAATGGTTTTGGAGGTTGAGCCATGCCTTCACCCAGATAATAATCAACATGGGTAGATTGAAGGTATCCTTTTACAGTCATACACAGCCTATATGCAGGATTATGGGCTGGTGTATACAGGCGGTAGTTGGTAATATCCGTTGTGGTGTAAATCATTAAGGCTGAAAAATCGCTCTTTTCCACCACAATTTCTTCACGCCAATCACCCAGTATATCACCATAAAAAGGAATGGCATTGCGTGTATTATTCCTTCCGGTTACATTAAACACAACGTTTTCCGTACCATTCAGGTAATCCCATTTAGAAACCGAGGTTTTATCAAGTATTTCTGAGAGAAGGTCCCCATCCCACCAAATCTTAAAGTTTGCGATTGGGGTGTTTGCACCCATCTTATTCCCTTTTGAATCGAGTAATCCACCGGCAGAACAAAACAATTCGTAACCCCGATAGCGAGGATCTACGTCAGCTGCAGTGCCACGAGCAATATCCGCAGGAGGACTTCCCGATTTGATTATCTTTCCTGAGGAAGCCTCATAATAAACCCAGGGATACTCATCGGTATGGCCCAATTCAGCTTGCTGTATAGCATAACCTTCCAATCCGGGCCGATCAGGATCGATGTCGGTAATCTGAAAACGATCGCCATGCACAGCCTGAGGTATGGCATAAAGAAATATCCCATCGCTGCTTACTGTGTAACTGCCATCGCAAATTTCGTCTTTACCATCGCCATTGATGTCGAGAATTCTGATCTGATGAAATTCTTCTCCCGGGTTCTTCTCCTTTAGAAATTTCCATCGTAACGACAACTTTTTCCCGTCATAATCCCAGGCACAAATCATAATATTAAACTTGGTTTTATTGACACGGTTCAGCATTTTGGTAATAAGGCTCGGGTGAATGCCATCAAGATAAGCTATACCAAACTGACCGCTCATAGGTCCATCGGCAGCATAGTCGTCAGGCAATGGGGTATGGGTAATTTCCATACCAGTGGTTCCATCAATGACAGAAATAAACTGGGTCAAAGGTTGATTATTCTCAAGTGTTTTTCCATCTCCAAACACAACTCCGGCTGCTGTTCTTACAAAGACTTCTGCTTTTCCATCCTGATTGAGATCGTAAACAGTTACACCATCTCTGCATCGGTAACCTCCTAATGAATATTCTGCAATACTGGCAGGAGGAGCGTCGTCTCTCCCTGCACCCGAATCCTGTCTGAGACTATTTTGTCCCATATCCACTCGCCACAAGAACTTGCCATCCAGCGAATATCCCTCCACCACCTGTGGAGCCGATTCGTTCGATTTTCGTAAACAAACAAGATCGTATTCGCCATCGCCATCCAAATCTCCCGGCCACACAAAGTGTGTATAATAATTACCAGGTTTCAGGGGAATACTCAGATATTTTCCAGGTATGACAATTGCTTTAGAAACAGCAACCTGTTCCTTTCCATCAATCACCGTGTGCACTGTGTAGTCGCCGCTTTCCTGCGTGTTATCCTGATAACAGGTAGAATTAGTGATGGGCTCACTGTTCAATTTAACTAAACCTTTGTATATGTTAAAGGCATAATCTTTTCCCGAAACATATTCTGTTCCCAGAAAACGCCAGCTCAGAAAGTAACCACTGTCAGTTTTAGCAGCAACGAGGCCCCTTCCCAGGTTTTCCATCACACGTTGAGCTTTAGTCATATTGCCAATCAAAACCAGGCATGTGAACGTGAAGATCTTTATTCGATAATGCATTAGTTTTCCTCTATTAATAGTCAAATATAGTAAGATTCATGTGGAATTTTACCCGGCAGGAAGCGATAAACAAGCTTCTATTTATGTTTTTTTTAGTGATTACCATATGTTAAAAATTGTTGATATCTTTGATATATTGGCTGTTGATGAGATGAAAGTTTTTTTTTGACTTCTATATTAAACTGTCAACAGAACAAACCATAGAAATGTATTTTAAAGATTATGAAGACTCTAACATGCCTCTTATTGATTTCAATAATAGGATTTTTTAGTTGCAAGAATGGTAACAAATTGGATGGTACAAAGACAGATTCTCAACTTAACATGATTTCAACAAGATCGGAGAAATACGCAAATAGGATTTATATGGATTCTGAAGCTGAATATGAAGCCTCAAATGGATTTCTTGATTTAAATCCTTCAATAGATGATAAACAGGTTGTAGTAAATACTTTGTTTTTACTTGAATATCTGATGGATAATGATTTTATTGATACGACAATTGAAAACAACGATGGTATTGAAAAAATAAAAGAGTACAAAATGAAGAAGGCTGATTCTTATGATATATTTATTACTGATTGTTTTCAGATTTCATCTGAATATTTAACAAAAGAAGGTAATGAATTTATGGAAAAGTGCATTGGAAATGGAGCAATATGTTCATATCAGAAAATGTTTTATGATAATTTAAAAGATTTTGAGATTCTTGATAATTGTAAACTGGAAGACTGGTTTCAAAATTTATACTTAATAAAGTACAACGAGAAAAATCGAAAAAGAGCATTTGAACTTTTTGATGATATCAGAAATCACTAACGGAATAAAATAATTTTAATTAGTTTCCAAACCAATTTCCCATTTCATAATGATCTAATAAGTAAATTAAACAGCTATTTAAAGATGATTCAGGATAAAGGTATGTTTATAAGAAATATGAATCCTCGTGGAGGAGATAAAAATCTCGATGACACTATTTTACAGGCGAAAATATTAAATCAAATCCATTCAAACAGTATAAAAAAAATTGATTATCCTGATGAAAAAAGAGAGCATGATTCAGAAATTATAAAACTTTATAAAAAAGATGGAATAGAGATAATATTTAGCGAATATGTTTTTCCTTTAGTTGCTGATTGCAGTATGTCTTATTGTCCTCATGGCGGATCAGCAACCGGATACATCTTTATAAATAAGATTAAGCCGGAAAAATATATGCAATTTGAATGCCCCAGAGATGGTTATTTTGAGGTTTGGTCACCAAATATGGATAAGCTGATAGAAGCAATTTTATCCGACGAGCATAATTATATTAAAATTATTTAAAAAATGAGTATTCTACTTCAATATGATTGATTTATAAATACTTGCATATATTCATATGTCTTCTTTATTAACTGAACGATTGTAAAAAAAATCATTTGACCATTAGTGTAAAATCCGATTTAGTTG
>JAHEEB010000117.1:0-4196 GCA_024640925.1 Bacteroidota bacterium
TTGCAGGATTGGGTTCTTTATTCGGGTTTGCAAAAGAATTTAATCTATCATTTTCTAGTTTATCCAAAAATTCTTTAAAATTGGTATTGGTTTCATATAGATTAGAAAGGGCTTTGCTGGCTAAAATATCCTTGCATGTAGCCCCAGCTTGCATGGTTTTGGAAACATGCAACTGCACCTTATCTGTTTTTCCTATTTTGCTAAAAATAGCAGAAAAGAGGCGGCCATTTGAAATTTCTACATAGTCATCATCTAAGAACTTACTTTCAAATTCATCGGCTAATTCTGGTTGTTTTTCCAGAAGTTCCACTGCAAAAGAGGCATAGTACTGCTTTCTTTTAGCCGATGCAGGTATTTTGTCAGCAAATTCAAGCCATTTTTTAAGTATAGGTATTGCCTGGTCGTAAATTCCATCATTCGAAAGTTTCATGGTAATTTCGGCTGCACACCAGGCCAGCATATCAGCGGCTTTGGTATTGTCTAAACCATTATTAATAACCAGTTCAAATTGTTCTATAAATGCAGGTACATCTTTACTTGAAATCTGCTTGGATAGCGCACTATAAACTTTATCTTCGTTCATATTCTTTCAGTTTTTATTAATTATAAATTTAATACTAATTCCTTGATCATTTTTTACAAGATTTTCTTATAGATCATCCGGCGCCGAATCATCAGCTTCAAAACGAGTTCCAATTTCCGGATTGTTTTCTGTTTCCTGGGCTCTAATAACAAATACATTGTCACTTTCATAACCAATTGCCTGTTCGCCAGGGCTTACTACCCCAAAAAGATGGATCATGCGATCTTTCCATTCCGGGGGCTGAGCCTGCTTGCTCAATCTTGATAGCGATTCTTTAATAACCTCCCTTGTAACTGGATTGGTAAAAGATGTCGCCAATTCTTTAATAACAGACAAAGACTCTTTGCTGTTGAGATCGGTTAACGCACATATTACATAGCTCAAACCTTTTGTATTTTCTTTATTTGTAAGGTAAGACAAGGCATTGCCGGCATCACCTGTTATCATCCATTTGGCATACTTTACTTTCATCACAAAATCATCGCCTTTATAATGCAATTCGTACGATTCCAGAAACTTATCGAAAAAGCTCAGATCACCTTTATAACCAAGTGCTACCAATGCTAATGCAATTGTTCCGCTGACCAATTGTAATTCATAGTGGCGATCAAGTCCATCTGTAATATCTTTTTTACTGGCAATTACAAAGTTAAATTCCTGTATGAGCAATTCTGAAAATTCAGGATTTTGCCAATGGGCGATGGCCCTTGCCAAAGCATCAAATATATAACAATTGATTAGGATTGACTTTTTTATTGCTGCCGATTTAAGCTCCTGAAAACCTGATTTTAGAAATTCCTCAATTCGTGAATTGCATTCTACATTGGTGAATTTGATCAGGTTAAGAACATTTTCCGGATTACTCCAATGATCTTCCTTTAATAAATCGGCTTTTGATGCAGCCAATACTTCTTCGAAGTTTTCAGGATTGGGTTTCTTATCCGGATTTTCAAAAGAATTCAACCAGTCATTTTCTAGTTTATCAAGAAAATCGCGGAATTGCAGATTATTGTTATATAAATTCTTGAGTTCTTCGTTTTCCAGGAAATAGTTGCGTTGGGTTAAAACACCAAACGATTTGACAATTGTGGACATTGTTGTATCAATTTTTCCCCATTTGCATAAAAAAGATGCGAACAGTCTCCCAACATCACTTTTAAACCAATCACCTGATAATAATTTTAGTTCAAATTCTTCCTGTAATTCCGGATATTTATCTGCAACATATACTGCGAATGATGCAAAATAGTGTTTATCGTTTTCAGATACGGGTATTTTATCAGAATATGTTAGCCAGGTTTTTACTATGGGTAATGCTTCATTTAATAAACCTGCTTTTATCAAATTCGAAATAATATCTGCCGACCACCATGCCAGATTGCCGCCAGCTTTCTTATTATCTAAACCAATATCCATTATCAGTAGGAATTGATTGATAAAAGCAGGTACATCTTTGTTCTCTATCGGTTTATGAAGTAAATCATATACTTTACTGTCGGTCATAATCAGGTCTGTTTTTTTATGTTGTTTTACTGTTTTTTGTTTCAGTATTGGCTCCAAGCTGGATTATTTTCTGTAAAGATTCGTTTTTGCTATACTGTTGGTTGTTGCAACAGAGGTTTGATCTTATCCCATTTTATAATTTTAATATGATAGTTCATAAGCAGTTCATCGACAAAAATTGTACTACGGCTACCTTTCTTCCAGTCAATCAGATCCACACCGTAAAAATTTGGTTCTGACCAACCGTATCCCATATAATATGCGATATCGCCCAGGGGATAACAAATCTCCCTATAATCGTCCAATTTCAGAATGGTAACGCGTTTATTCCCGCTGACCAGTTTCCATTTCCACTTGTGATGTATTCCTTGCATGCTGCCGCGGCCTTCTGTTCCGTCATACATGCATTGCAATGTATCTTCTATGACTACCCGCTCTCCATTGATCTCATATTCCAGGCGGATGGGGAATTCTGCAAAAGTAATCTTAGGTTTACGTGGTGCCGGTGTAAGGTAAAGCGAAACTGCCATCCAAAGCCAGAACAAAAATGGTAAAGCAATGCAGGCTAGCAAATACAATCCGATGTATTTTAGGATCTTCAGTAAAATAAATGTGCCAATCAGCATAGTTTTGTTCTCAACAGTAAATTAATCTGTTTAACGCGATTTGTGATCCCTGTGTTTCTTCCTGAAAACATTCAATAGATAAAATATCTTCATTCCGTTTAATTAATATTATAGTTGAATCCCGTCATTCTTTTGAAAAATTTCACGAAGATAAAAATTATCCACATGATGGTAATCCAGAAATCCACCTACACTAGGAAACTTTTTAAAAGGTTTCGGCGGGTTGCGGTAATCCTTGTCAACAATATAGTAGGTAAAGTATACCTCCTTTTCATTGTCCGAAGGGACAATCGCGCGTATCCGCCGCAGTAATTCTTCCCTGTCCGTGTAATCCAAGGTAACCTGCTCTTTCCCATCTTCTGATATTAGAGAATTCTCGATGATATAAAGAGAATACTTTTGGTCGGGGATCTCGAATGTCCGGTACAAATGGCGATCACTCTCCGGAAGTTTGTTTATAAAAGCCTTGCATTTGCGGGCGCTTTTAAAAACCCCACACAACCAATAAAATTCGCCGTTAAATTCTTCAATGATGTACATTTTCAGATTCTCATAAATAAATGATGCTGGTCTTGTTTTATAAGTTATGTCTACTTTTTGGCAGTCCCATGTTCCATGACCTTTTTGTTGGCTTTTAATATTGGAACATCGCTCGATATTCAGATTTGCCTGAACAATATCTTAACCTTGCATACCACCAAGTCTTTTGCATACCTCTTCTTCACCTGTTTTTTGAATTTGTACCAGTAATTCTGCCATATTGTCTCTTTCATGTGTCATAACATTTAAATACCGGATAAACCTGTTTCTCAATATTTCTTTAAGATTTGGGGCTTCAGTTTTGCTGTTCTAGCTTTGTAATCTCATCGCGAAACACCAGTTCTTCATGGCAGCCAAAAAGCTCCAGTTTTTTCAGATTACTGAATTCCCCGATTTTGGAGTCCCGCTCTTCACCCGTATTAAAATCGATAAGCAGAGACTCAACAACCAGTGGGTCCAGAAGACCTTCTTCGATAGATCCCTGCTTATTGTTAAACATGTGAATCTTCATCAACGTACCTTAAGGGTTTTTCTGGCTACAAAACACACCCGCCATTAGCTTTCGACTTAAAAACTTATAAAATCTTTTGTTTCACGAAAAACGACGTACGGGAAGTTCTTCGTTTCCAGGTGTCTCTTCACTTTCTCGTGGATGAATACCGAGCCCGTGTATTCCGCCAAGCGAAAGCAGAGTGCGCCGTAGGTCTTGGATTCATCGATCGCCAATTGCTCAATGCTAGCATCGATTTGGCGCGACTGGTTATCGGGTGAGAACTTTGTCTTGTTGAGATCCACTGCTGCAATCAGGCCCACAATGCAAAACGCTTTGTAGCCCTTGTACTCAATAGATCCGTCCTCACTCCTGATTATGGCATCGTATACATCAAGATTATTTACACCTGCTTCAAGCATCGCCTCATAAAATTCAATGCTCATAAGTGGCG
>JAHEEB010000117.1:4206-8999 GCA_024640925.1 Bacteroidota bacterium
ATTGAAAAATGGCAAAAGTTCTGAATTTTCATTGCCTGGTTGTATACGGGCAACAACAGGTAACTGCGGAGCCTTTTTAAAACGCCTTCCCATTGTCCAGCTTTCTCCGGGAGAATGTTTTACAATATTAAAGAGCAGCATCCGGTTAGGATTTTCAGATGTCAATTCGTAATACTTGCTTGGTTCCATTTTTATTTTACTTCTGTAATTTAATGAATAGCTGACAATTCATGTCAATTTTAATCATATGGCGGGCTTGTACCGGCTAACTTCTTATCTTCCCTCAAGCACTGCCAAAAAATCCTTATCGTTCATGTAGCCTGCAAAATCAGGATTTTCCATGAATGATCGTTTGGGTTGACTCAACGATATCGATTCTTTCATCCAAACCAGCATTTGATCCTTTTCTCCAAAATGAGCAAAGGCACAGGCAAGAACATAAGCAGGTGCATTGTGTTTGTTATCTGTTGGTATATATTTTTTTAAGTTGTTATATGTTGTTCTATCATCTGATTCAATAGCGGCTATCATCGCCCAGTGAAGAGAAGATACAACAGAATACTGAGGAAGTATAGGAAAGAGAGCAAAGGCAATCCGTTTGATATAATCCCATTTCTCCCCGGGATCGGCCAAATATAAAAGATTAATATTAAGGAAATCCAGTTTTTGGATATTAAGAATACCTTGAACCATTGCTGCTATCTCTTCCAAACGTTTTAACATCGACTCGGGATTATTAAGGTATGGGATCTCGCCCACCAGGCTTCCAAGTTCCCGTTCGCAAAGCATATTCAAATCGTATCGTCGCGAATCAACCAGATACTCGTAAAATGGATTTATTTCTGCCATTGGTATGTCCTTTTTATTCAGTTCATGAATAATTTCTATAATAACAGAATAGATAAAAATGCTGTGATTATTTTCGTTTGTTTTAAAGTAGTTAAGGATATATGGCAAGCCCTTATCAGAAAAATACTTTAAAACGACAGCTGCAATCTGATTCGCGCATCTTTCTTTTTCAATATAGAAACCGATCATATCCAAAGCTTTTTCGAAAGACACTGTAAATCGATCGTTTATCCGTTTTATAATGCCGCAATCATTTTCCTCATAAAAGGTTTGATCAAGATTTTCAAGAGAATCAATTAAAGAGAGGTAATCATTTATATCCTCCGACTCAAGCAGGGTATACAATTTGTTAGAATCAGCATCAATTTTTTCGAAATAATTTCCGGTATTACCCTCAATTTCACACTGAAGTTTTGTAAAATATTCTTTACCAAGATAACGAATAGTGGATTTTTTATACCCGAGAAATATGGTTATCAGCTCGTTGTATTGCTCTTCGTATTTTATTTTTTCAAATGCAGGAATGAAACAACGATCGGCACCATCGCCTCCCTGGCAATTCATCATATAGTCATTTGCATTTTTTAAGAGTTCAATCAAAGCCTCAGTCTCAAATTTAGGGAATAGATTGTCATACAATTTATCAAGAACGGTATCGTCATGCATACGATGACCAAAATCGTAGTATTCGCATGCCCTACGGAACTGTTCAATTACTTTTATCTGTGCATTGGCATCCTTACGATTGCATATTTCCTCAATGGCCAGCACGGTAATGTAATAATTGTCCTCAATTACCGAATGCATTGAAATATCCACAAGAGTCAAAAGTGTTTCGGTGTTGAGATTGGATTTTAACTGTATAAAAACATTTTCCAGAGATTTCAGGTGTACCATTGCCGAATTATCGGGTTCCTCTCCGAAATAACCGGCAAGCGGATTAAAATTATTGCTTGAATTCTTGTCTACATGAAGTTTTAAACTAAAAATTGCCTTTTCGAATAGTTCGATTTTGTTCGATTCAATGTCCTGTAAAATTGATTCCAATGGAAGCAAGTTTTTATAAAACTCTCTTAATTCCCATTGTTTTTTAATCCTATCATCCGCTTCAAGGGTTTTTAATGTGGGATGATTATATAAAAGTTCAAAATCCTCAATTTCACCACCATCTTTGATGTTTAACTCTTCGAGTAAAGGAAGGCTATTTATGACCTCAATCGATGTTATATCACGACAACCTGAAGCATCCAGACTTTTAACAGGGAGGTTGGCAATTCCACTGATATCGCTAAGTATATTCGATCCGTATAAATTTAATTCTTCGAGATTTTCCATGCCAGATAGATCGTCAAGATTTTTTAATCCGGAAAAATTAATGATAAGTTTTTTGAGTTGTTTAGCATTTTTGAGAAAGTCCAGGCTAACTAATCCACAACAACTTAAATCAAGTTCTTCGAGGGAAGGTAAGGTTCCTATAACATCGGGAACAGGTTGCAGATTTATTTTCTTTTCGGGCATCATAACCCCATCATTAAATGCACTTCGAAAAAAAAGCTTTTTTAAAGATTTGAGATGAATGAACTGTTTCGGAAGTGAAGTAATTTCCTGCCTGTAATGCAATTCTTCCAGCCAGGCAAGGCTGCAAATGGCTTCCGGGAATTTTAAAACCCTTCCTCCTCCTCTAATTATGAGTGTTTTCAAAGATTTTAAATTGGCTATTTCCTGAGGAAGTTCTGAAAAACTAAAATTAACAAATTCAAGATATTCGAGTAAGGGAAAATTGCCTAATTCCAGAGGGATTTTCTGATTTGGTTGCGCAGAACCCCAGATTTCCAGTCTTTTGAGATTGGGAAATTTTTCAGCGATAGTTTTTATCTTATCAGGATTTTTAATTATGGTGGAAAATATTTCCAGATTTGGCATTGGAGAAAGATTTTTAATATCAAAATATGACCAAAGAGTCAGATTCTTTAAGTAATTTAATTTATCCAGATTTACCGGGGCTAAATAAGTTTTCTCCATATCAACAACTGAAATGTAGATAGTATCCACTTTATGGATTTCTGTTGGCAATTCCAAAGAGCCGGAATACTTATTTATCCGAATGCTTTTAACATCCTCGTGTTGCAGAAGCATTGCCGGTTCATAACCTTCCTGGATCAGATCTAATTCGAGGTGTTTTTCTTCGCTATTGTAGTTCATAATATTTCTAATTGAAGTTTAATATTGGCCGGTTTTTAAGCACTTTTTTTCGCTCATTCCAAGCGATTTCCAGCTCTTTTTTAGCCAAATAATATTCCGGATTTTTCCCATTTCATGGAATCAATAAATTAATAGCATGTTTAAGTATAGAGGAGTTACCCTTTATATCCTCATAATGGTTTCTGTAAAACAGACATTGAGATAATCCGAAGCTATTTCGAGGTTATCTGACTCTTTTCTCTACCGTTGATAAAATCTAAGAATTTTATTGTTTAAAAGGAGATTTTCCTTCTTCTTTATATTGAAGGTATTCTGTCAGAACATGTTCGGAATTAAGACCATAAGCCTCTGTTTGCGTTAGTTTCAGACTTTCTTTTAGCCCGATATACATTTCAAAACTTAAATATCCCCACATTTCGCGAAGAGTAACCAGGTTGTATTCACCATCGGGGTGGTTATTAATAGAATAATTTGCTCTTTTATCGTCACCTTCTTTAGTTAGTTCAAAAAAATGTCCGTCCCAGGGATGATCGATTCCTGTAAACTTTAGAATATACTGGTTTTCCGACAAGGGACCAATCCGCAGCATGACAACCCTTAAATTTAGGTAATTCTGAACTGTAAATAGAAGTGGGTAATTACTAACCTCGGGTCTTGCATTGTTTTCTGCCATAAGATGAAATTATTTTATTTTGGTTAAATGACACGAAAACAAATATGGAGGAATTTTTTGATTTTTACCAATCTTAATTACAATGATTGTTTTTCTTGAATTCATTCAGACTGTGAAAACGAATAAAACTAAAATTCGCTGAGTTAAATTCTTCCGATGAGTATACTCGGTTTCGGTTTTGTTCATCTACAAATGCCGAAGATATAAAAGGTTTTTTCGGAGCTGGGTTATTAGAACCCACAATGCCATCACCTGGCGAAATTGAAGATATTTTTGTATGCAAATTTTGTAGCAAAAACAGAAAAAATACGTGGAAAAATATTCTTGGAAACTGAAAGTTCTTCCGGAAGACATTCTCATGGAAGTAGCTCTTCCGGAAGCTCATCCGGAGGAAGTTCTCACGAAGGCGGCCGTTCCGGTGGAGGCGGTACCAGAAGCTGATTTTAAATATTTTTATTTTTCACCACAGGTTATACATATTTGCACAGATTGTGGTTATCTGCGGTGAATTTTATTTGCTTATAACTTTATCTGCCGTTTCAAGTTTCAAATAAGGAAATATGGTTCACATACGTAGAATACGAACAACTACGAAGGTTCAGGAAGAAAAAATAAGATTTTATTCGTACAAAGAGTTTTTATTTGTTTTTCCTCCCAATGTGTTATACCCGAATCTGCTAAATTATTTTATCCTGTAAATATGCAGTTCAGACATTTGGTTTCTATTTAGTAATTACTTTTTTTTGTGTAATCATTAATCCGTAACAAATGAATAAACTTATCCTCATCCTAATATTTGCTTTTTCAGCTCCCTTTGTTAAGGCCTCCCCCTACACCATAGAAACCATTCCCGACGTTCGCCTTCAGGATAAATACAACCATGTTAGCAACCCCGATGGGATAATTGGAGCGGATGATGTTGCTGAAATTAACCAGCAACTTAACCTTCTCGAAGATTCACTGACTATCGAAGTGCAGGTGGTGGCTGTACAATCAATTGGTGAGGAAGACTCCCGTATGTTTGCCAATCTGTTGTTTAATAAATGGGGTATTGGATTAAAGGGCGAGG
>JAHEEB010000118.1:0-597 GCA_024640925.1 Bacteroidota bacterium
ACGAAATAATTAGTTGAATCGCTCATTCTCAGGCTATCCAAGCTCTCTGAGAAAGTAATCGACAATTTGTTCGAACTAATAACACTTATTTTTTCAACTTCCGGTTTAATATAATCAGCTACTTGATCTTTCACTGAGTTGGAACTACCTGGTGTCCCTCCCACTCTTGAAATACTTTCTTTCCAATTTATCTCTTCTAGGCATGGATTAGCAGTATCAACCATTTCAAGTGACCACCCGCCTTCCTTTTTGTAGTCAGTTTCATACCATTCAGAAGAGTAGTCAACATAGTGGATAAGTTTTCCATAATCATCGCGTAGCTGTATTAAGTCACCCTCATTGAGAAGAGAAGGCATGTTGCTGATTCCAATAACATTCTCCCTATTAAAATCGGAAGAACAGGATTGACTGGTAATGAGATAATATTTTTCTGGCTGAAGCATTTCATCCGGAAGGAGTATGGATTTTTCTCCTACTATTAGTTTCCACCTGGAAATATTTATCTCATTGATGCTATTGTTTAACAACTCAATATATTCACATTCCGGTAATCCTGCAGATGGTGCAGGATCTGCCAATATTTCCGTGAAAATTATA
>JAHEEB010000118.1:607-8995 GCA_024640925.1 Bacteroidota bacterium
AATCCACTTAATACTTTCAGGAAAATATTTTTTATTAAGCAGAAAAACCGGTTTATTAACTGTATCTATCTCTTCATTAAAACGGATGATAGCAGTTTTTCGGTTTAGTAAATAAGAACTATCTACAACTGGTGGCTGAATATCTTTATAAAATTTACCAGATAATGTAATGTCGTCAATCCAAAGTTTTCTATCCTGAGCCATGGAATATTTATAATATATGCCAAAATAATCTGAATTAGAAAGTGTTTTATCATTTAAAGTACCAATTGGTTTGAACGAACCCAGAGAGAGGGAATCATAAAACACGGTCCAGTCGCCATTCATAGAACGGGTAATTTTAATACCTGCAATATTATCTGAAGTAACTTTTTCCTGCCAGTTAAAACCCGTATTCAATATTTCTTCTGTTCCTTCTTCATTCTGTCTCCATAATTTCAGAAGGTCGTCAGGACCCTTATAATTTACACCTAAAATATATCCGCAAGAGTTCGATCCAGGCATCATAGAACAAGCATTTGAGTTACTTGTAAGCCAGACAGCCCACATATTGGAAGAAGAAGGATCGTAATTAAAAAATACGGTAAATTGCCAGGATGTAAAGGCAGAATCGAGGCACAAGGTCTCATGCATATAAGATATAATATCTGTTCCAGCTTCGCTATTATCATAAGCATGATGAAGTGACCATTTCCCATTAAGGGACCTGGTAGAATCTATTTCCCAACGATTAACAGGACACTGTTGAAATTTATCAAGGCTGTCTTTTTCAAAATCCAGATGAATTTCTTGTGCAGAAAGGGAAAAACCTACACATAAAAAGAAAACAAAACAAATTCGCATAACAATTAATTGAGTTTGGTGAATGCTAAAAATATTAAAAACGTGTTTCTTGTAATTGATAAATTACCATAATGCAATCAAAAAAAAATTTCCGATTTTTGCAATAGATTTTATCAAAAAAAATCCGTTTCGGGGTTTTTATTGTAAAAAGCTTCTTTATAACCATTCAAAACAAGTTTCAATACCTGGTATTTTCAAACAAAAACCTGAAATATTATTTTTTATACTCCTCTCATGTCGGGCGGCCAAACAATCTTGTGCAACTGAAGACTTAGACGGGCCCAAAGACTATTATCCATAAAATATTTTGTGTTCTCCTTCAGAAAATCAACAATAACATCTGGATCAACAGAACCGAAAACCGGAGAGAAATTAAGCGCAATTCCGCTACCTGATAAAGAGGATTTGTACTTTTCGATAATCTCTAATGAGAAAAGTAAATCTTCTGTATTGATAACCACAAATTTTAGTTCATCATTTTTCTTTAACTCAAATATATTGTTATACAGATTCTTATGATCCATTTTTGAACCCGGGCATTTGATATCCATACAATAAGATATCTGATCTCTTAAAATGCCGAAATTAAGAAGTTCCTTTTCGGAATAAAGAATACTTCCTCCGCTTGTTTCTACTCTTACTTTAAAAAAATTTGCCAGATAAACAGGTAAAAATCGCTTGCTCTTTCCTTCTTCAAGAGGTTCTCCACCTGTACATATAATTTCGTTGCTTCCTATACCGGATAAAGTTTTCCGGATATCGGCAGGCAGCATCATTTGAACCCCTTCGCCAGATTCATTAAAGCTATATTTTGTATCGCACCAGGCACAACGAAGGTTACACCCTGCAATTCTTACAAAACTAACTATATTCCCAGCAGAAATCCCTTCGCCGGATATACTTTGAAAAATCTCAACGACTGGGATTGGAATTTGTTCATATTCCTTTATAGTCATATAACTTAATCGGCTTTTACACGTGCAAAACTTGTGGGCGATTCCCAGAGTTTCAGTTCTTTAACCTTTATTTCATAGGAGCTAAGGTTTTTATTAATTTGTTCCAGGAAATCAAGTACCAGGTTTTCTGTAGTTGGTCGATAAGAAATATCAACTACTTTTCTGTCGTGTTTCCTAAGCAGGGTTGCCACTTCATGTTCCAGCTCATCTGTAGAACCAACCCAATAAAGGAATGCATGATCCAGAGGCTCAACAATTGCATCGACAATTATTTTATTCAGATCATAAAATTCCAGAATCATTCCATGATTGGTCGTACCAGGATCGTTAATCAGAGTACCTGAAGTTCTTTCAATTTCAACCTGCATTTTATATGTATGGCCATGTATGTTGCGACATTTGCCACTGTGATTGGCAAGCATATGTGCCATACTCCATGTAAATTCTTTAGCTATCGATATGGTTTTCACTTTTATCTGCTTTAGTTAGGTAAAAATAACTCAAATTGTGCAATAGCACATAAATCTGATTATCAAAAACTAACCAGTTCAAATATTGTATTATTGCTTGATTAGTTTTTTTGTTATGATTGAATTTTCCAACTTCACCTTACACAAATAAACACCATTCGGTAGTTTTGTTGAATTAAACGATATTTCGCTGCTATTAGTCTTATTGAATTGCTGATTTTGGATCAGTTGCCCGGTAATGGAAAAAATCCACACTTCTTCTACTTGCTTTTTCCCTGGAAATATTTTTATCTCATCCTGAAAATAGGTTGGAATAAGCATTTCCTGACGGGGAACAGTTGCTATTTCATTTGAATTTTCTTCCGCAGTTGTTGTATTAAAAAGCGAACTATCGGAAGCAACAATAAAATCAATATTCTTGTTTAAACTTACTGATCCTTGAGAAAAAATGTTGCCGATTCCAAAGAAAAGGAAAGTAAACATGACAATATACCGGCAATGAAGAATTTTTCTCATCTCATTTTTTATTTATGAAATAGCATTTTCATCGGGATATAGAAAATTGTCATATGGGTACCTGCCAATATGCATCTCCTTAACCTTATCATAAAGCATTCTGCGAAACGATTCAATATTTTCCTTTTCAAGTGCCGATATAAAAATGCACGGATAATTAGTTTTAGCTATCCAGCTTTTCTTTAATTCATCGAGGGTCCAGTTCTTAATTGAACGTGGAGTCAGATCATCTTCATCTTTTGCAATGTATGTGTATGCATCAATTTTATTAAACACAATAATTACCGGTTTATCTTTAGCTCCTATTTCTTGCAGAGTTTCATTTACCACATTAATTTGCTCTTCAAAATTTGGGTGCGATATATCTACGATATGGAGCAGAATATCTGATTCTCTTACTTCGTCGAGTGTTGATTTGAATGACTCAACCAAGCTGTGAGGCAATTTGCGAATAAACCCTACGGTATCGGATAAGAGAAAAGGTAAATTTCCAACGACAACTTTTCTTACAGTGGTATCGAGTGTGGCGAATAATTTATTTTCAGCAAAGACTTCCGACTTGCTAATAAGGTTCATAATGGTAGATTTGCCAACATTGGTATACCCAACCAGAGACACTCTTATCATCTGACCGCGGTTTTTCCGCTGAGTCGCCATTTGTCTGTCAATATGGTCAAGCCGCTCTTTTAATTTCGAGATTTTTTCACGTATAATCCTTCGGTCGGTCTCGATTTCAGTCTCTCCCGGACCCCTCATACCAATACCGCCCTGTTGTCTTTCAAGGTGGGTCCACATTTTGGTAAGCCTGGGCAATAAATACTGGTATTGAGCAAGCTCAACCTGAGTTTTGGCATGTGCTGTTTTGGCACGTTGGGCAAATATATCGAGAATAAGATTTGTTCGATCCAATATACGGCAACCGAGTTCGTTCTCTATGTTTCGTATCTGACTGGGCGAAAGTTCGTCGTCAAATATTACCACAGTCACTTCATGAACAGTAATATAAGTCTTTATTTCCTCAAGTTTACCAGTGCCTACAAAAGTTCTGGGATTGGGAAATTCTATTTTTTGAGTAAAACGTTTTATGGGATCAACTCCTGCTGTTTCAGCCAGAAAGGCTAGTTCTTCCAGATAATCGTTTACCAACTGCTCATCCTGATTTGAATTAATAATTCCAACCAGAACAGCCTTATCAATTGTGTTTTCGCTATTAATATTTGTCATAAAACCTTGCTAAATAAGCGCGGCAAAAATACAATTTTATACTGAATAACTATCCAGATAACTTACAGATAAGTTAAAATATATCAGGTTAATATATCAGGTTTCTGTTGTCACGTAATGTATTTGATATGGTCTGCTTTAATGAACCGGAACAATTATAGATCATAGAAAGATCGTCGGGAAAAGGCAATGGCTCACGGTTTATAAGCTCAATATCTTCTGGAAGCAGTGCTTCGCGGTCGCCCCTTGACATACCTGAAAAATTTTCGAAAACCGATGTTGCTCCTATAGGTATCAGTTTTATAACCCTGCGATTTGGAAAAAGTGAAAGGTATTCTATCTGGGCTTCAATGGTAGCTTCTTTATAAAGCCGACGCTGCATTACCTCACAACGTAGTGTTTTATATTTGGGTTTTTTAATATCATTCCCCAATGAGTCTTTCATCACATTACCTTTGGAATCAAGGGCATACGTGTAACCATCCTGTACTTCCTTTCTTCTTTCGTATTCAGACTTTTCAACTCGTTCGGGTGAGACAAAAATATTTTGAATGGAAACCGTTATTATGTAATCATATTCAACATTACGATCCGTTCGGCCGAGGTAATACTCCATCCAATCTTTATTAAGTTCTGAGGTATTTATTGCCAGCAGATTCGAATAAAAATCAGGCGGGAGGTCCATGTGGGAATTGTTTGAAATATCGACTAAAACACGACTGGTTCCAAAATATCTTGAATCAGCAATCAGCTGATTCAAATCAGGATAAGAACTTCCACGGTATGTTAATGTTTTATTGAAATTAAAATAAGCTTCACGAAAAGAAGCTTTATCATTCATTGTCATTAATCTTTTCCCATTCTGATAAAAATACTCAGCTGCATTTGTTTTAGCTTCAACAATTTGCATGGTATAATCGGTTTCGTCAAAATCAATCGTTTTACCTTTTAGTTTAAGAGGTAAAACTTTTCGTACTTCACTTTGCCGGTTGTCCAATGCTGAATAAAGAAAGTAGATTTCTTCCCAGCTTTCAGGTTTTCCTTCAGTCTTCAACAAGTTAATCCTTTGAAGATTTTGAATGTTTGCAAGTCTGTATGCCTGATCAAGCATCTGAATATCCTCATCATCGGCTTTCCCTTTAAGTATTTTTTTTATCGAGCGGTCTATAGCTTTATCATAGTTCCCTTCCTCAACCAAGGCTGTTGGCGATTTACAGGAAAAAACAATTATGCTAATAACAAAAAAAGGTAGAATCTTCTTCATATGCCAACCATTTATATTTTATAAAAATAGTAAAACCAGTAAGTTATAGCTTTTCATTATTTTGAGTCCATCAGTGATATTTTTGAACTCTTTACCACCTGTTAACTCCTGGAATGCTGATATATATGCAAGATATACAAAATTCCTGCCAATTTAATAAAGGATTGTTTTTAAAATCACTAAAAATTTCTATTTTTGTCGCGTATAAGACTATATAGGAGGTATAGCTCAGTTGGCTAGTGCGTCCCGCTGAATATGCGGGAAATTCGGGTTCGACTCAAGAGAAAAAAGTGCAGTTGTTCAACGTGTTCAACTTAAAAATTTGGGGGTATAGCTCAGTTGGCTAGAGCGCTTGCATGGCATGCAAGAGGTCAGGGGTTCGACTCCCCTTATCTCCACTCTTTACGAATAAACCATTTCCGGTGGATCAGCATATCCGAAGCCTAATATTGCAAGGCGAAAGTATCAACCTTGATTTCAAGTTCGAAATATCCGATGCAAAAAAAATTGCCCGTACTTTTTCTGCTTTTGCAAATACTTGTGGTGGCAGACTACTAATTGGTGTTAAAGACAATGGAGCTATTAAAGGTGTTAAAACTGATGAAGAGGCTTATATGGCCGAGTTAGCAGCCCACCTCTACTGTAAACCCCCTGTCGAATTTAAAATAGTAACACATAGCATTGAAAGCAAGGTAATTCTGGAAGTAATTATTGATGAAAGCAAAAACAAACCACACCTTGCTCCATGGAAAGAAAAACAGTGGAAAGCTTTTGTCAGAGTTCATGATCAGAATTTTGTTGCTAACAAAGTTATGTTTGAAGTTTGGAAAATAAAATTTCAACAGGCTTCTCTTTTATTGCGTTACGATGATTTTGAACAAAAACTTTTCTCTTTTCTGAAAAACAAAGGAGAAATTACATTAAACGAACTTGTTTCAGAATGCAAGATACCCCGGCACATTGCTATTAAAATCCTTGCTAAACTAATTGTTGTAGAAATCATTTCTATTCGAATTACTGAAACCGAATCGTATTATAGTTTCAAATGAATGCATAACGGCGCATCTAATTTATTGTTTTTAAAACAATTAGAAATTAATTGACACTTACCAATAAACAAGTAACTTACTAATAATCTGTTTATTTCTTTTTGTCTCTTCCTATTTTTTTACTTCCACAGAACGGTTAATAATCTTCTGATCACTCTCTGTAATTTTTCTTTATATTGACATTTAAAATTAATACTTCATCGGATGAAGGAAAAAATTGCCCACACCAACCTTGTTGATAGCGAAATTCTTGATAGCTATAGCATAAAAGATTTTTTAAGTGTTTCATCCGTTGCAATGTTTATATTTAACGAAAAAGGTGAAATTCTTGTTTTTAACAAACCGTTTAAATTTTTCTTTCCAAATATCTGTACCGGAGATCATCTCAACAAGATAACTAAAAATAATGATGTTCTTTTTATATGTCGACTTATTGATAAAATCGAAAAAATAAATGGTCCAAGTAAAGAAATTATTCCTTACAAAAATGGATTAACACTCGAATGCTCTGTAAGTTTGTTTAAATCGAACGGTAAACCCACGTTGCTGCTTGGTTCCCTTTCCTTTGATTTCAGATGTGATGAAATGTTTCTGGTACAGCAACTTGTATATACTTTACCAGAAAATATTTATATGAAAGACCTTGAGGGACGCTTTCTTATGGCAAATAATTTTCTGGCTAATACCATGGGTGTAAAGAATTCGTCTTTATTAATAGGAAAGACCGATTTTGACTTCTATCCAAGAAAATATGCTCAAAAATATTTTGAAGATGAACAAAGAATAATTGAAACAGGAATACCTTTAATAAATGAACATGAAAAAGTTATATCAAATGGCCGTATACGTTGGTTTTCGACAACCAAATTTCCTTTATTCGATAAATATGGGAAACTTAGCGGAATAATGGGTATAAGTAGAGATATATCATTGAATATAAGAGAGCAAAGAATACTAATGAAAGCCCGGAAAGAAGCCGAAAAAGCAGATAAACTTAAATCAGCATTCCTGGCAAACCTTAGTCATGAGATAAGAACACCCCTGAATGGTATTTTAGGTTTTACTCAATTTCTTAAACAAAAGGATCATTCTTTGGAAAAACAACATAAGTATCTTGATATTATCCAGGCAAATGGGAACCAATTACTTATGCTTATCAACGATATAATTGATATCTCAATGATAGAGTGTAACCAGTTAAGAATAAAATACAAAACATTTTCTCTGAACAAATTACTTAATCAACAAAAAATAAACTTTGAACATCAACTAAAACAATCCGGATCTAAATTAAAAATTAATTGTTCGCCGGGATTGCCTAATGGAGATGATGGTTTTTACTGTGACGATCTCAGGCTGACCCAGATTTTAAATAACCTGGTTGGAAATGCAATAAAATTCACCCAGGAAGGAATAATTGAATTTGGATATACAGCGGAAAAGAAAAATCTCACCTTCTTTGTTTCTGATACGGGAATAGGTATAGAGGCTGAACAACAGAAAGAAATTTTCGAACGTTTCAGACAAGCTGATGAGTCCATGACCCGAAATTACGGTGGTACAGGATTGGGTCTTTCTATTTGCCGGGGACTTATACAAATATTGGGAGGAGATATTTGGGTAAAATCGAAACCTGGCGAAGGTTCAATATTTTATTTCTCCCTGCCTGTTAAAAATCAAGCGGAAATTATATTAAAAAAATAAAATGTTCTTTTTATCAGCCACATAGCTGTTTTAGATTAATTTTCGTCCTGTTTTTATGCAACATTTATATCCATTGTTTAGTAAAAACAATCAAATTTTGTTATCCATGTAGAAATTATTCTACTTTTATTTTAAATATTCGTCAACTTTTAATAGATTTAATATCGTGATTAGGGATTTAAAAGGTAGTTTGATTTAAGCTTTTTTTTATGACCATAACCGAACAGGATTTTCAGTTGTTCTTGTTTGCACTAAAAACGTCCTCAAAATATGATCTCAGCGATTATTCCGAGAAATCGTTAAAGCGCCGGTTATTGAAGGTTTTAACCGACAATAAGCTGAATGTTACTGCTTTGGTTAAT
>JAHEEB010000739.1 GCA_024640925.1 Bacteroidota bacterium
AGAAGCAGTACGTCAGGGATTAATTAGCGAAAAAAAAATAGATTTGTCATTGAAACGTCTGTTGAAAGCCCGTTTTGAATTAGGTGAAATGGATGGTACCTCACCCTGGGATAATTTACCGGATTCATTGGTAAACTGTTCTGAAAATCAGGCTTTGGCATTGACTATGGCACAAAAATCAATGGTACTACTTCAGAATAATGGTATTCTTCCACTCAATAAAAACTGTAAAATTGCACTCCTGGGACCAAATGCGAACGATTCAGTGATGCAATGGGGAAATTATAATGGTCTTCCCAAACATACCACCACTTTACTTGAAGCTTTGAGAGAACAAATGCAAGGTTCTGAGATTATTTATAATGAAATCTGCGGACATGAAGGAATAACAGAAAACTTGTTTGAAGAATGCCGCGAAAATGGAGAAAAAGGATTCTCTGCTATTTTTTGGAACAATACAGAAATGACTGGCCAACCTGCAGCCAAAAAGCAATACAATTCGCCTATAAAAATAGGGAAAAAAGATACAATATCGCCAGGAGTAACCCTGAACAACATATCCGCCAAACTTCAAAGCATTTTTACCCCAAAAATTACTTGTAAAGCAGAATTTGTTTTTGCCACATCCAATCGGGTTAAACTCTTTATTGATGACAAAGAAGAACAACTGCAATCCATCCCGAAATCAATTCAAATATTTAGTATGGAAGCAAAAGCCGGAAAACCTTATAAAATCAGAATTGAATTGGTTCAGGAAAAACAAGGAGAATTCCGCTTTAATCTGCAGTGCTTTGTGAAACCTGATATAAAAAAAATAAATGAACTGGTTAAAAATGTCGATGTTGTCGTTTTTGCAAGTGGAATATCTGCAAGGCTGGAGCGTGAAGAAGGAAATGTTTATGCGCCCGGTTTTCAGGGAGGCGACCGCACAAACATAGAATTACCGCAGGTACAACGCGATGTGATAACAGCATTAAAAGCAGCCGGTAAGAAAATTGTTCTGGTTAACTTTTCCGGTTCGGCCATGGGATTGGTTCCCGAAAGTAAAAATTGTGATGCTATTTTGCAGGCGTGGTATCCAGGAGAAGCCGGGGGGAAAGCGATAGTAAATGTTCTGTTTGGTAAATATAATCCTGCCGGGAGGTTACCCGTAACTTTTTACAAAAGTGCGGATCAATTGCCCGATTTTGAAAATTACGATATGAAAGATCGCACTTATCGATATATGAAAGAAGAACCTCTTTACCCGTTTGGTTATGGCTTAAGTTATACAACTTTCAAGTATGGCTTACCAACACTTAGCAAATCGAAAATCAAAACTGGAGAATCCGTTATCCTTGAGGTTCCTGTTACCAACAGCGGCAAATACAACGGAGAAGAAGTAATACAGGTTTACCTGAAGAATATTAAAGATATCAATGGCCCCAATAAAACTCTACGAGCCTTTAAACGTATTGCCATTCCAAAAGGTAAAACCGTGATTGTAAAATTCGAATTAACAAGTGAATCCTTTGAATGGTGGGACCCAGCAACCAATACCATGAATACCCGCCCCGGAGAATATCAGTTAATGGTAGGCCCCAGTTCAAAAAATGAGGACCTAATGATTACCAACATACAACTACAATAAACAAAATGACTTAAAATTGATTTTATTATGAATTAACAGGTTTTTTCTTCCAATAACCCAAATTACCTATCAATTTGGGCTTTCCATGCTAAAAAATCTCCCAATAGCATTTCCTGAATAATGTCGATCATTTTTCCTTTAAGGAATCGGCATTATCATAAAATATTCCCATGTACTAACAATTAATAAATTACCTATGAAAAAAACAATTCTATTCAAAGAGTTCGAAAAAGCTGCTCTAGCATTTCTCCTGCTAACAATTTTTGAATTAACAAATGCCCAGCAGATTGCTTTTCCAGGAGCCGAAGGTTATGGAAAATATACTTCTGGTGGACGCGGAGGTCGTGTAATATTTGTTACCAATACAAATGATTCCGGGGAAGGCTCATTTCGCGAAGCTGTTACTACATCTGGAACGGATCCGATAACAATTATCTTTAAAGTTTCTGGTATTATAACTTTAGAAAGTGATCTTCGTTCGTCTCGTTCAAACATGACTATTGCGGGACAAACAGCTCCGGGTGATGGTATTTGCATTCGCAAAAACATGCTTAAATTTTCGGGTAATAATGTAATTATCAGATATCTCCGTTTCAGGATCGGTGACCAAATGCAAGCATCAATTACCGGTCTCGATACTGAGAATCAGAAAAACTTTATTATCGATCATTGCTCCTTCAGTTGGTCAGTAGAAGAAAACCACACTTGTTACGATAATAAATATACCACTGTACAATGGTGTATATTTTCTGAAGGATTATATGATTCTTATAATTCCAAAGGCCCAAGAAGTTATGCAAGTCAATGGGGTGGACAATATGCTTCTTATCATCATAATTTAATTGCTCATAATGTAAGCCGTTCACCACGTGTAAACGGATGTCGTGCTCATGACACTGTTGCTCTATGCGATTATCGCAACAATGTTATTTATAACTGGGGTTCATCGGGGGCCATTTATGGTGGTGAAGTACAAATTTCAGCATCTAATGCTAAATGTAACATTAACTGGATTAATAATTATTATAAACCAGGTCCTGCAACCCCATCTACACGTTATTTTGCTTCACCTTCGCGCGATGCATCATTGGATGTTGCCTACGCTAAATGGTATTTCTCAGGTAATTATATGAACGGAGTATCAGGCGGAATGAATAGTGATAACTGGGCTGGCGTTAACATTTCAGCAGTAGGTTCTGCATCCAATATCAAATCCAGTTCCGAATTCAGTGTATATTCTGTAACTACTCAAACAGCCGCTGCAGCATATACCGATGTATTAGCAAAAGCAGGTGCTACTTTACCTAAACGCGATGCGGTAGATACCCGTATAGTGCAGGAAACAACAAACGGTACAGCAACATATGGAGGTAACTTTGGTTCAAATAAAGGCATAATCGATTCTCAATCGACAGTTGGAGGATGGCCAACATTTAGTTCGACAACTTCACCAACTGATTCTGATTCAGATGGAATGCCCGATAGCTGGGAATCAGCTAATGGCTTAAATTCAAATAATGCAGCCGACAGAAACACAGTGGGTTCTGATGGATATACCATGCTCGAGAATTACCTCAACAGTATAGGATCTGCTGCAACTCTTACCAAACATGGTTCAGGTTCATCGTCACAAACTGTTACTTTAGGTACTGCATTAACCAGTTTCTATTATACCTGGGAAAACGCTACAGGTGTAACCGTTTCCGGATTAC
>JAHEEB010000740.1 GCA_024640925.1 Bacteroidota bacterium
GGTCAGGAATAAACAAATCAGAAATTGTTTGTTTATCAATAACCAACCAGAGAGAAACCGTATTAGCATGGGACAAAAGAACAGGAGCACCTGTTTACAATGCTGTTGTCTGGCAATGTATGCGCGGCGAACAGCAATGCAGTGATTTGAAAGCAGCTGGTCATGAAGCTATGGTCAGACAAAAAACAGGACTACTTATAGACCCTTATTTTTCTGCCAGTGGCTTATCGTGGATAATAAACCAAAACGAACAAATAAAATTAAAAGCCGAAAGAGGTGAACTGGCGGCGGGAACTGTCGATTCATGGCTTATCTGGAAGCTTACCAATGGGAAATCGCACCTGACAGATTATACAAACGCCTGTCGCACATTACTTTTTAATATTCATACCTTAACCTGGGATGCGGAAATATGTGAGCTTTTTAAAATACCGATGAACATATTGCCTAAACCACAACCAGCCGATGGATTGTATGGATATACCACAGCAGGGGGAATATTTGAAAAAGAAATTCCAATTTGCGGTGTTCTTGGAGATTCGCATGGTGCCTTGTTCGGACAGCGTTGCTATGAGGTAGGTTTATCGAAAGTAACCTATGGCACCGGCTCTTCTGTAATGATGAATATTGGGAATAAAGCTGTAGAAGCGCCAAAAGGACTGGTAACCTCTGTGGGTTATGGATTAAAAAATGAAACAGCATACGTATTCGAAGGGAATATTCATAGTACAGGAGCTACTATCAAATGGTTGGTAGATTCGTTGGGAATCATCCCCTCTTCTGCCGATTCGGAAAAGCTCTCTGAATCGGTCAATTCTACAGAAGGTGTGTACTTTGTACCAGCTTTTGCAGGCCTTGGTGCACCTTACTGGAATAACCAAATCAGGGCAAACATATCAGGCATAACCGGAGGAACAAAAAAGGCACATATCATAAGGGCTGCACTGGAATCAATTGCATACCAGGTAAAGGATTTGCTCGATATTATGGCTGAAAAGGCCGGCATTAAACTCAAGGAAATCAGGGTTGATGGTGGCCCAACCCGAAACAATTTTCTTATGCAGTTCCAATCGGATATGCTCAATGCGCCTATTTCTATAAGCGATATTGAAGAAGCTTCGGCTTTGGGGGCAGCATTGGCAGGTGGATTGGGCATTGATCTATGGAAATCGCTTAATGAGATAGAAAAACTATATAAATCGAGCGGGAAGAAATCACCAAAAATGGATGATAAAAGCAGGGATTCAGTCTATACAGGTTGGAAAAAGGCTGTTGAACAATTATTAAAATAGAACCATCAATTGATAAAAAACAAACTATAAAAATATTACGCCATGGCATACAAGAAAAAACTTACATTCGGTGTTATTGTTGGAACACGCAACATCTTTAATTTTAAACTGGCCCAGGAAGGTCGTGCCCAAATACTGGCCGAACTTGAAAAATCAGGTTATGATACAATTATACTTTCAGCGGAAGAAACTCCAACAGGCGCTGTTGAAACCATTCAGGATGCAAGAAAATGTGCTGAACTTTTCAGCAAAAACCGTAATAAAATCGATGGTATTATTGTTGTTCTGCCAAACTTTGGTGACGAACTGGGTATTATTAATACAATTAAATATGCCGAATTAAGAGTACCTATTCTAATCCAGGCTATAGATGATGATAACGACAAAGTGGACGTAAAAAGCCGTCGTGATGCTTTTTGTGGTAAGCTTTCCGTATGTAACAATTTGTATCAGTATGGGGTACCTTTTACCGATACTACTTACCATACTTGCAAAATCAATAGTGATGCTTTTAAAAATGATATAGCAAAATTTGCTGGTGTGTGCCGTGTTATTGGTGGGTTAAAACATGCCCGCATTGGTGCAATTGGTGCTAGGCCTGCTGCATTCCAGACCATGCGCTCGAGCGAGAAGTTGCTTCAGTCATCGGGAATAACTGTTATACCCGTTGATATGTCAGAAATACTTGGTGAAGCTCAACGTATCGATAACCAGGCCAGCCAGCTTAAATCGAAGGTAGCAGAGATTAAGGCTTATGGCAAAATTCCTTCATCCATTCATGAATTAAAAATTGCTACTCAGGCCAAACTTGGTATTGCAATTGAGAACTGGATAGCCAATAACGATATTGATGCTGCTGCAGTGCAATGTTGGGAATCGATTCAGAAGAATTTCGGTTGTGCAAGTTGTGTTTCAATGAGTATGCTAGGCGAAAAATTAATTCCTTGTGCATGTGAAGTAGACATTGCCGGGGTAATATCGATGTACATGTTAGCCCTTGCAGCAGGCACGCCTCCTGCAATACTCGATTGGAACAACAATTTCGGAGAAGACCGGAATATGTGCGTTTGCACCCACTGCAGCAATTATCCAAAAAGCTTTTTCCAAAACGAAATAGAAATCTCGTGCCTTGATGTGTTGGGAACAAATCTTGGTCAGGAAAACTGCTTTGGTGCTGTAAAAGGTAAGGTTAAAGCCGGACCTGCAACCTATTTCCGGATATCAACAGACGACACATTGGGGTTAATCAAATCATACCTTGGCGAAGGAGAATTCACAAATGACTCGTACGGCATGGATGGTGGAATTGCTGTTACCCGTATTCCGAATCTGCAAAATTTAATGAAATTTATGTGTAAGAATGGCTTTGAGCACCATGTTGCCATGGTTCGCGGAAATGTAAGCGATATTATTTCCGAAGCAATTGATTCTTATTTGGGATGGGAGTTGTATTTACATGAATAGCACATTCAAAAAAATAAGAAGATCATGATCTCTGTTTAACTAAAGAAATATTTGGAACATTTTCATTATATTAGTAAATGGGAATAAGCCCCTTACTAATGAATGATATTTCTTCGTTAAACTTATTTATTAAACAGAGAAAACAGGTTTTCTTAATTCTATTCGGTTTCCTTTGTTCAGTATTTGCCGAAGCAAATCAGATAAACTTGCATGTTCAGCATTATACTACAGAAGAAGGGCTTTCACAAAATTATATAGATTGTATTTATAAGGATAGCAGAGGCTTCTTATGGATAGGTACTTGGTATGGTCTGAATCGTTTTGACGGGTATAGTTTTATTACATATCTTCCCAACTCAAATAAAAATTGTATAAGCGATGGATTTATAAATGCCATTGCTGAGGATAAAGATGGAAACTTATGGATTGCAACACGTAATGGAATAAATAAGTTTTTATTCGACAAGGAAGAATTCATTCATTTCAATATGGATTCTACCCACCCAAAAACCTGTATATCTGATAATTGGATAAGCTCACTAATGTTTGACAATGAAAATAATTTGTGGATTGGAACATTAAATGC
>JAHEEB010000119.1 GCA_024640925.1 Bacteroidota bacterium
ATACTGGTTAACGATAGCGGTGTTGCAGCTAAGAATGTAGGAACCGATGGCGATTCAGTATCATCCTCAGCCAGTGTTGAAATACTTAACCAAGAACTCGGTTTACTGAGGTTACCAAATTCATCAAAAGCTATAATCTGGTATATATATACTGTTGATGTTTGAAGTCCGTTATCCGTAAAATTAAGTTCCGAAGTAGTACCAACCAGAATAGTATCACGGTAAACCATATAACCTGAAACTCCTTTATCATCAGTTGAAGCAGTCCAGTGAATATATATTTCTGAACTGGATATTCCCTGGCCGCCAACAAGAGGAGGTGCGGAAGGTGATAATGTATCATTTTCCAGTAAGGTAGCAACTGTTACCAGATTTGATAAGGTACTTAGGTTTCCTGCCTTATCTAATGCTGCAATGTTATAATCATAACTTGTATTAATGGTAAGACCTGCATTGGTAAACGTGAGCTCTGATACAGTATCGATAGATACACTGTTTTGATAGATAATGTATCCAGTAACGCCTATATTATCGGTCGAAGCACTCCAGGTAAGGTTTATAGTTGTGGTTGATGTTCCTCTTCCTTGAAGGTTCGTTGGGGCAATGGGAGCTTCTGTGTCAGGTGTATCTATAGTTGAAACAGTTAACAGGGTCGACTCGGAACTTTTGTTCCCGGCCTGGTCAAAGGCTACAATTTTATATGTATAACTTGTGTTTGCCGTCAGACCTCCATCTGTAAATGCAACTATTGAAATAGTATCAATTGATATATCATTCCGGTATATGATATATCCGGTTACACCAACATTATCAGTCGATTCATTCCAGGTAAGATTTATCGAAGTAGTTGATATACCTTCACCTTGCAAATTGGAAGGAGTAGTTGGCGCTTCAGTGTCAGCCGATACTGTAAGGGTTGAAATATCTACCGAGCTTGACTGGTCACTCATGTTTCCAGCTTTGTCAATGGCAGTAATTTTATATGAATAGCTTGTATTAGCAGTCAGACCTTCATCTGTAAAGGTAAGTACTGTTGAAGTGTCAATTAATACATTATCCCGATAAATAACATATCCTGTAACACCGCGATTATCAGTAGATGCACTCCATGTAAGGCTGATTGATGATGAGGATATTCCTTCTCCCTGGAGATTAGAGGGCATTGTAGGTGCTTCTGTATCTGGTGTGTCCAAAGTCAAAACGTTTATTTCTCCCGAATCAACACTTTTGTTCCCAGCCTGGTCAATTGCTGCAACTTTATAAGCATAACTTGTATTAACGGTTAATCCGTTATCGGTAAATGTAAGTGTTGTAACAGTATCAACCGGCATATTATCACGATAAACTATGTATCCGGTTACTCCTTTATTATCAGTCGATGCACTCCAGCTAAGGCTTATTGAGGTTGTTGATATCCCTTCTCCCTGCAAATTTGTCGGTGTAGTAGGTGCTTCTGTATCTGGCGCTTCCATGGTTGTAACAGAAATCTGCCCTGATTGGGCACTTGTGTTTTCTGCAAGGTCAATGGCTGCAACTTTATAAGTATAAGTAGTATTATCGGTTAAATCAGCATCGGTAAATGTCAGATCTGCAACAGTATCAATTGATATATTATTCCGATAAACGATATATCCTGTAACTCCCACGTTATCGGTGGATGCATCCCAAGTAAGATTTACCGAAGTGGTTGATACTCCTAGACATTGTAAATTTGCAGGAATTGAAGGAGCCTCAGTATCTGTCTGACTAAATACAGTTAAAGCTGGAAAAAGCAAAAGGAATAGAAATTTGTTTTTCATTTAAATTGGTTTAGTTTGTTAATAGTCTTGGGTTCTCACTAATTATGTATGAAAAGAAAACCATTATAGTTTTACGTATATAAAATTAAGAAGGTTTCTTGATTATCAGCAATCTAATTTTAAAAGGTAAAAAATTGTTGATTCATCAATTTGGATTAGATCATCTTAATCAGGAACAAACTTACACCACAAACAAGAAATATAAGTGGAGAATCCCATGTATGTGGTGATTTTGCCTCAGTAAGGGTTACGATAACCGGCAGAATTATTAAAGCTATAATGAATTGTACCTGATCGAAATGGCTTTTAAAGAACAGGATAGTGGCAATGGAACATATAAATACGGTTAGACTTCCCTCCAGTGTACGTATATATTCTCTTTTTACAAAAATAGCCCTTGTCTTATATGGGTGCTTTCCCAACCATACACCAACCGGTTCGGCAAGTCCGTCGCCAATTCCATTTATAATAATGGGAATAAAAACAAGCTCTTTTATGTTCATTGCATTAAATACCAGGAACATAGGTACTAAAACAATGGCTCCAACAATATATTGAGTCACAAACCATAGCAGGGTGTAAGGCCTGTCTTCCGGTCTGTCAATGGCCATAAACATTGTATTTAACATCTCTGAACGCATTCTTAAAGGTTTGGTAAAAAGAGCAAAATTAACTGTGGCCACTAGTGCCATTGCCGATACAGTGAATAAATTTTTTTCGTAGGGAAAAGCAAGTTCCATTGCGTAGGGCGAGAAAACAACTACAAAATGCAGAAATTTCCGGGAGTAATTTACCCTGATGGCATATTTCTTTACAGCAAGGCCTGTAAGGTACACCAGAATAAACTGTACAACAAATAATAATGATTGGAACAAAAAGAAATTTCTTGTCATCCTTAGTTATTATGGAAATGAAAGATTGCTTTCGGATTTTCCTTTAATTTTATTACATGTTCGCGCACGCGTTGTGCCCAAAAGTGCTGTGTTTGCGAGTTAGAAAAGGTTTTATATGATATGGGTTCACCAAATGTAATGTTAAAGGTATTACCGCTTTGTTTGAATGTTTCGTCAAGTAAAAACAGAAGGGTTATGTTTATATCGAGACCAAAAAACCTTATAAACTGTGCAAAACGATAATAAAACGTTGAAAGTTTTGCTTCGAAATATACAGGAACAATATCGCGTTCAAACTGAACAGCATGACGGACAAAACTTTTATCCCAGGGCAAATCAGTAATCTCCCCTTTAATTTTCTGCGATACTATTGTGGCCGGATAAGTTATAATTGCTGCATTTCCGGCCATAGCTTCATTCGTTTTCTTTACAAACTCCCTCGACTGTTTACCTCGCTGGTTAACCGGAATAACAAACGATCGGAGGTTGGGCATTATAGTTACCAATTCGTTGGAAAGGGAATGGAATTTATTATGGTATTTTCCTATTACACTTAGAGTTGACATGCCATCGAGCCCACCCAGCGGATGGTTCGATACAAAAATAAACCGGCCCTGTTTTGCTGCATTTTCTTCTCCAATTGTGCGATAGTCAACCCGAAAACCTTTCAGTATACCATCTATCCAATCCTTTTCGAATTTGTATTTACTTGCTTCCAATATTTTTTGCAACTCTTTCTGATGAATAATCCGCTCAAAAATCCGGATTAAAAAGTTGGGAGTAAAGCGATAGAGTTTTGGAAACTCTTTTTTAATCATTTCCTTAACATTGATTATTTTGTAATAATCAATTGTTTTTGGATCAATATTTTCCTGATTCATGATTTTAAGGATGAAAGTTGAAATTCGTTTACTAATTCAGACATCAGTTCGTTTACTGATACAATCTGGTCGACTTTCCAGGCATTTGGTCCGGCTAAAATTAGTCCTTCGTCCATATTTCCTGTTTTAGCATTTATGAGTGCTTCGGCCAGGCAGAAAGGAACTTCTTTTGGTTTGCATGTCTTCAGGCAGTGGTAACGGCAATGGAATTTCGGGCGATATCCTTCAGCGATACGTTTCATAAATGGGTTACGAATAGCTCTTGCCCATAGGCCAAGCGGACTCTTAAACAAGATAATATCTTCTTCGCTGGCTCTAACATATGCTTCTTTAAATAAATAGTCAGCATCGCATTCCAGGGTTGCAACGAAACGTGTCCCCAGCATCACGCCAGAAGCGCCCATTTTCATATACTTATAAATATCCTCCCCCGAATAAATACCCCCTTCAGCAATCAATGGGATTTTCACCTGATGTTTATCCTCTGTCTCCTTTATGAATCGTAAAAATTCAGGAATTAAACAATCAAGTGTATTCTTAGGTTCATCAAGAGTATCTTTTGCAAACGCCAGGTGACCACCAGATAAAGCTCCTTCAACAGCAACCATATCGGGCAATATATTATATCGATGCCACCATGTTTTTATAACCAAATCAAGGGCTCTTGTTGATGAAATAATAGGAACAAGCTTTATGCCTCCTTTTTTTCTATGGTTATCAACAACTTCATCTGGCAAGGTGAGTGGTAACCCTGCACTTAGGAAAAGCATGTTTACACCTTCTTCGCAACATTTTATCATAAGCTCATTAGCATTTGTAAGAGCTATAAGTATATTCACACCTATTACACCATCTGTCTTTTGCCGGGTTTCTCGGATTTTTTTAACTAACCCCCTGAGGTGTGCTCCTTGCGGATCGTTGTGAAAATCTTCTTCTAAAATACCTGTGCCTACAGCAGAAATAATACCAATACCACCAGCATTTGTGACAGCTGATGCAAGGCTGCTCCATGATATTCCGGCACCCATACCGCCCTGTATGATTGGTATCTTTATGGTTATATCTCCAATTATTAATTCTTTCAATCGTGACAAGTTAAATTACAATTCTCTCATGTGTTAATTATCGACCAAAGAAATCAACCATGGGTTATGTTTTAAATTATTTATATTTTCTGAATCTAACCGGATATTCCGAAACCAGATATCAGCCTCTGAACGAATTAGTTTTCCCAACAGGCCAAAGGTTTGAACAGATTTCATCTGCTTGAAGAGTTCAGAATGTTCATCTATAAAGAAAATACCGATATTTTTTGAAAAAAGTTTAAGAACATAGTCTAATAGATATGGGAAATCAACTTCGTAACCGGCTTTAATAAAAGAATTTCCCAGCTGAAGAAATGAAAAATGTTCTAAGGAAAACTTTTTCTGTAAAGAAGGGTGGTGTTTTATGAGCTGGGTACCAACAAAACCGCCAATTCCCCCAAGTTTAACTATCTCGTAGACAGTTTTTTTAATTTGTGTGCCGGCAATTATTTCCCCGGTATCAGCTCTTCGGAGGACGAAATATTTCTCTGGGTCAACAGACTCCTGGTAATCGCGGTTGGCATAAAAAACCGAGTTAGAATTGATGGTTTCGTTCAATAACGCTGAATTTAAGTGAACTCCGTTTTCTATAACAAAAGTATGTTTTGAAATATAATTTTGTTTTTGTGGTAGGTAAGCCCATACCGAAAAACTACGAATAGGTCGGAAACCATGATGTGTAAAGATTTTAACAGATGACTTGTTCCCTTTTTCAATGTAGGCGTAGAAAAAATCAAGGTTTTTTTTCCCCAATCCAAAATGGATGGATTGGCCAAGCAATTCTTTTCCTATTCCTTGTCTCTGATAATTCCTGTCTACTGCAACAGAACTGATATAAGAGGCTTTAAGACCATTTAATATACCTTCAAAGTTTTTGGTGTATTGAACCATTCCGGCAAGTACTTTTTCTTTGTTGAGAATTGTAAGGTAATCAGCCTGAACCGGTGAATTTGAATAGATTTCATTGACGTTTTTAATCTTATAAAGCACTTCTGATGTGCCCCAGGTGGTTGATTCAAGCAGTTTCAAATATTCAGCCGAAGGGAATTGAGAGACGGAGAAATGAAATGGATCAAGCATATGCAAAATAATTTCTGCCAAACTTAGTATATCATTCTAAGACAAGGTTTTTACTATTCTTTAGTTTCTAACATAAGCGGGCAAAAATACTCAAATGGTTTAAAGGAACCAATATTGAAGGAAATATTTTTATATGTTAACTTCTTTGGGGTTGAATAAGTATAAAACGACAAATAAATAAGGTGTTTATTGAAAAACTTTACATGGTTCTTTGAGCATTGTAGATTTTTCTGCCATTCAATGAGTTGGTTGAAGAGTTATTGGAAACACCAGTAACTCTTTTACAGTCTGATCTCATGGCCAAAGAAAGGACAATAAGACACCTTATCCTTTTTCTTATTCGTTTCCTTATTTTTGCATTTAGAAACCAAAATAGTCATATCAATGAAAAAAATTGCAGTATTCTTGTTAATTCTCTTGTATAATAAAACAGTTATAGGACAAGCACCTGCAATTATAATGACCACTTCGAAAGAAATTGGTTCTTCCATATATTTTTCTTTAAAGAGCAATTCTGATTCACTTCTGGTAGATTTTGGAAATGGAATTAAGGTGACTAAAACTGTTCCGAAACAAAGTGAAACAGTTATTACAGGTATACTTGTTGGTTCGCAAACAATAAAAATTTATGGTTTAAATATTATTTGGTTTGCTTGTTCTTCCATGCAACTCACATCATTGGATGTAACCAATGATACTGAATTAAGTATACTTAATTGTAGCAACAATGAGCTTAAATATCTCGATTTAACTAAAAATAAAGCCCTTACATATCTTACATGTAATTCAAACAATTTAATGGTTCTTGATGTCACCAAAAATGATTCATTGGAAAATCTCACCTGCAATGATAACTTTCTTACAACAATTGATTTATCAGGAAATTCAGAACTAAAAATACTTAATTGTTATTCAAACCAACTTATGGTTCTGGATATAAGCTATAACACAGAGTTATCATGGCTTATGTGCAATAATAATAATCTTACTATGTTGGATGTAACGAAAAATGTTGCACTGAAAATGCTTTCGTGTTACTCAAACAGAATCAAAGAATTAGATGTAAGCAAAAACATCATACTAACTGAACTAAAGTGCAATAACAACCGGCTTGCCTCGTTGGATGTAACAGATAATGAGGAATTGAAATATCTTTTCTGCCAGAATAACCATCTCAATTTTTCAACTTTACCAGTAAGAAAAGAATCCTGGTCAAACTATATCTATGCCCCTCAGCAGCTAATGTCCATTCAAAAATCTATAAATACAGGGGCTGAAATGGATTTAAGCAGCTTGTATTCCATCAACGAAAATTTAACAACCTATACCTGGAAAACCAAGAACGGTTTAGTTCTTGTTGAAGATGAAGATTATTCGATTTTAAGCGGGAAAACAGTTTTTTTCAAATCGAAGGTAGAGAGCGTATATTGTGAAATGATTAATGCAGCATTTCCGGATTTTGCTGGTGCAGATGTGCTAAAAACTACTCTGATGGAAATTAACCAGAGCAGTGATAAGACACAAAGTCATGAGCTTGATAAATAAGGTTCCCCTTATATTACTGTTAATTTCGAGTAATTTCATTTTTTTATTTGTGGTAAAAAGCGGAAGGAAACAATACTTATCTTTGCAACCTCGGTAAAGGCGACTAAAAATATATTACTATAGGATAAGAAAAATGGACCCTTATTTAAAATATCTCAACAGCCTGATAGCCAAAAATAAAAAGGAATTTGCAGGTTTAACCCCCGAACCAGGTTATATAAGCTATTCCAAAACATACGAAGCTGGAGATTATCGAAGCGAACTTATTAAAAAGCTTGAAGGTAAATCCCAATGGCTTTTTCAAAAGACAAAACCCTTTTTGAATGATATTTCCAAAGGGTGTATGCTCTGTGGACAGGGTGAATGGTCTTGCCTTTTTATTACCGGACTTTGTAATGCGAACTGTTTTTATTGCCCGGCCAGTCAGCACGAAGATCATCTTCCAACAACACAGTCACTCGAGTTCAATAATCCGGATGAATATATTGAATACCTGAAGAGGTTTCGTTTTAAAGGGATGAGTGTGAGTGGAGGTGAACCTTTTCTATTCTTCGATCGTACGCTGGATTATATACAAACAGCAAAAAAAGCTTTAGGGAATGATTTGTATATCTGGATGTATACCAATGGTATTGCCGGCGATAAAGAAAAATTTTCTAAGCTTGCAGAGACAGGCCTGACCGAAGTGCGTTTCGATATAGGAGCTACAGGATATTCAACCGAATACATTAAAAATGCTGCAGGTATTGTACCAGTCATTACTGTCGAGATTCCAGCTGTTTCCGACGAAATTGATAATATAAAAAAGGCATTGCCAGAATTGGTTGAGCTTGGTGTTAAACATCTCAATTTTCATCAAATAAGATTAACCAGGCACAATTATAACAAAGTATTAAAAAGAAATTTCACCTTTTTGCATGGAGAGCGCGTAACCGTATTGGAATCGGAAATCACAGCACTAGAGATAATGAATTATGTTGCCGAAAACAGTATTTCTATAGGTGTAAATTATTGTGCTTTCCAGTATAAAAGCCGTTTTCAGAAAGCAGGTTATCGTAAAAAAGTTTCGAATGAGTTTAAAATCCCTGGCGAAACGGTAACACAAAATGGATTTATCCGAAGAATTCTACTCGATAAAAAACCAGAAGCAGGATTATTATTAAAAGAATCCGGGCAGTTAGGTTGGTATGAGCTCGAAGGGTATTATTTGATAGAATTACAGCTTTTAAAGCAATTAAAAGACAAGTTGACTCTAGTAATCGTTGAATACTGGGGAGTCAGTCTTGAAAAGGATAAAGAGATTATACCAATAAGAGCCAGATCATGTCAACCGCTTGTTATACGAAAGGAGAGCCTTGATGATTTTATTAAATTGGTAGAAGAAGCACCAGTTTTGCCCCCCTCCGATCCATTTTTATTCGAGTCCTGGCGAATGGAATATATTGAAAGCGAATGGAGAGGTTATTATTAACCAATCTTATTGCTAAGCATACCTTGTATATTTTGTGAAGTTTTCCTACCCTCATGCTGGGAGGAGCAGGAGTATGTTATTTTCTATAAGGCCAGATACCAATTCATTATAAACAGTAGAATTGCTTTCGCAGAGATAGTTTTTGAATAATTCGGATTTACCAAAAAAACCCCACCTGATATTTCAGGCAGGGTTGTTTATTTATTTTAAAAAC